>NZ_JBHWIR010000013.1:0-26098 GCF_042731835.1 Kitasatospora sp. NPDC059817
GTCGGGGGACCGCTGCCCGGTCCCCCGACCGCCTCCCCGCCCCCGGCGGTGCGGTCCGGCGGTGCGGCTATCGTGCACAGGTGCACGAGGCGGCCCGGAACACCGGGCACGGCACGTGAGGGGAGTCCCAGGTGATCGGACGGGCGCTGAACGGGCGTTACGAACTCGTCGAGATAATCGGCGTCGGCGGCATGGCCACCGTCTGGCGCGGGCTGGACCACGTGCTGGGCCGTCAGGTGGCCGTCAAGGTCCTCAACGGGGGACTCGCCGACGACCCCCGCTTCGCCGAGCGGTTCAGCCGCGAGGCGCAGCACGCGGCCATGCTGGTGCACCCGAGGATCGTCATGGTCTTCGACTCGGGCGTCGACCAGGGCACGCCGTTCATCGTCATGGAGCTCGTCCACGGCCGTTCGCTCGCCGCCGTGCTGGCGCAGCAGCCGGGCCTGCCGGTGGAACGCGCCGTCGGCATCGCGGCGGCGGTCTGCGAGGCGCTGGCGGTCGCGCACGCGGCCGGGCTGGTCCACCGGGACATCAAACCCGGCAACATCATGATCACCGACGACGGCGGGGTGAAGGTCGTCGACTTCGGCATCGCCCGGGCCGGTTCGTCCAGCAACCTGACCCAGACGGCGAGCGTGCTCGGTACGGCCGCCTACCTGTCGCCCGAGCAGGCCACCGCCTCGCCCCTGGACGGCCGCACCGACCTCTACGCGGTCGGCTGCGTGCTCACCGAAATGCTCACCGGCGAGACGCCGTTCACCGCCGAGACGCCGGTGGCGATCGCCTTCAAGCACGTCAGCGAGCAGCCCCTGCCGCCGTCCTACCGCCGCCCCGGCCTGCCGCCCGCGCTGGACGCGGCCGTGCTGCGCCTGCTCGCCAAGAACCCCGCCGACCGGCCGGCGGACGCCGTCGCGGCGCGGGCCGAACTCCTCTCCACCATCCCCGGGTTGGCGGTCGGCGACCCGACGGCGGAACTCCTCGCCACCGCCGCCGCCACCCAACTGCTGCCGCCCGTACGGCCGGTGAACCCCAACCAGCAGCACACCACCCTGCTCCCGCCGCAGGCCCCGGCCGTCACCTCGCTGATGGCGCCCGTCCCGCAGGCCCCGCCGGCCACTTCGCTGATGGCGCCCGTCCGGCAGGCCCCGCCCGGGGCCGCCGGCCGCAACCGCAACCGCCGCCGCAGGCCCCTCGTCCTCGGCGCGCTGGGCGTGGCCGGACTCGCCGGCGTCACCGCCCTGGCCGTCGCCGCCCTGGACGAGCCCGCCGGCAACGCCGCCGCCCCCGCTCCCGCCAAGCCGCCGGCGGCCACCGCCCCCAGCACCCCGGCTGCCGCGCCCAGCACCCCGGCCCGCGCGTCCACCCCCGCGGCGACCCCGACGCCCACCACCGCGGCCCCCACCACCCCGGTCGGTCTCCCCACGGCCCCCAACCCGGGCATTCCCCGCAACCAGGGGGCGGCCCTCCAGCTCAACGCCTTCCGCCAGGCCGTCGTCCAGACCCCGGTCGGGGGCAAGGAGCACGACCGCCAGGCGGAGCTGCTGCGGATCCTCGACGACGCCTCCGCCCGCCTCAACGAGGGCAATCCGGACGATGCGGCCCAGGAGCTCAAGGACGCCCAGAAGGTGATCCGCGACCTGGCCAAGAAGCACGCCATCGACGGCCCCACCAGCGCCAACTGGAACGCCCGCCTCGGCGCCCTGCTGATCACCCTGCACGCCACGGCCGCCGACAACCAGGACTGGTGACCGCAGGGCCCGAGTTCTGTCCGGCGGGGCGCTTCAGCGTGCGGCCGCGGGCTGCTCGGCCGCCCAGGCGAACCCGTCCGGGTCGGTGAAGGTTCCGGCGGTGCCGCCGATCACGAGCCGGTGCGATCCGCTGCCGTCGGGGGAGACTCCGGCGTCCTTGGCGAGGGCCCGGCGCTTGTACAGCGCGAGCTTGACCGGGCTCGACCCGGTGGCGAACTCGACGTACACCGGGCCGAAGCTCTTCGCCACGGCGAGGCCGCGGTCGACGTAGAACCGCTTGCTCGCGGAGACGTCCGCGACTCCCAGCAGGAGCACGAGCCGGTCGATCCGCCGGGTGGCCGGGCCGGTGTCCTTCTTCGCGGAGGTCGCGATCTTCCAGATCGTCCCGTCCGGGGCCTGGACGACGCCGCCGTAGCCCCAGAGCGACTTCGCGGCGGGCTTGAGGGCGGTGGCGCCGGCGTCGAGGGCGGCGTCGACGAAGCCGTCGACGGTGGCGGGCTGGGACACCGTGAGCGACAGCGTGAACCCGCGGAAGCCGGTGGTCGGCTCCTGCGAGGCCCGCAGGCGCAGCTGCGTGTCCAGGCCGAAGGCGGTGGTGTAGAAGCTGCGGGCGGCCGTGGGGTCGGCGACGTCGAGGATGAGGGAGTCGATGGAAGTCATGTCCTCCACGCTAGGCGCGGCCCGGTGGCCGGGGCTTCTCGAATCCTGACCGGTCCGGGGGCCCGTCGTGCGCGGCGCCGGTAGTCGTCGGGCGGCATGCCGACCAGTTCGGCGAAGCGGGTGCGGAAGGCGTCCGGCGAGGTGCAGCCGACCGCGCGGCGGACCGCGCTGACGCCGAGGCCGCCGCCGCGCAGGAACGCGGCCGCGCGCTCGACGCGACGCGCCGTCAGGTAGCCGTACGGCGAGTCGCCGTAGGCCAGCCGGAACTCGCGGCTGAGCTGCCCGGCCGCCAGGCCGGCGTCGCGCGCGAGCGCCAGGACGTCGAGTGGCCGCGCGTACTCGCGGTCGATCCGGTCCCGGACGCGGCGCAGCCGTGCGAGGTCTTTCAGGCGCTGCGCCGCCGCGCGGGCGCGGGCCCACGAGGGGTGACACACGGGAGGACTCCTCTCACCGGGCCCGACTCCGGCCGTCGCGGCCGTCGCGGTCGTCAGGGACTGCACGGCCCGTACGGTCGGCGCGCGGCCGGACGGCTCAGCGCAGCTGCTGGATGCGGATCAGGTTGCCGGCGGGGTCGCGGAAGGCGCAGTCGCGGATGCCGTACGGCTGCTCGGTCGGTTCCTGGACGACCTCGGCGCCGCCGGCCTGCACCGCCCGGAAGGTGCCGTCGAGGTCCCGGGTGGCCAGCAGGATCCAGCCGTAGGTGCCCTTGGCCATCATCTCGGCGATGGTGCGGCGCTCGTCCTCGGTGACCCCGGGGTCGACGGCCGGCGGCGCCAGGAGGATGGAGGTGTCGGGCCGCCCGGCGGGGCCGACGGTGATCCAGCGCATCTTGCCCTGCCCGACGTCGCCACGGACCTCGAAGCCGAGGACGTCGCGGTAGAAGACCAGGGACGCGTCCGGGTCGTCGTGCGGGAGGACGCTGGTGTGAATGGTGATGTCCATGGCGCCGATGCTAGGTGTGGCCGCGCGGGCGTGCTTCTCGGATCCTGACCGATCGGGCGCGGCCGTCCACAGCCTGTGGACAACGTCACGGCTTGCGGTGGCTCCGGGTCTCGACGTTCGCCCGGATCGCCCGCGACAGCGTCCCCGCCGCCGTGGCGAGGAAGACGAAGGTGTACCCGATCTGCAGGATCACCACGAGGCGGGGCGCCTGTGCGGCCGGGGTGATGTCGCCGTAGCCGACGGTGGCCAGGGTGACGACGGTGAAGTACAGGGCGTCGAGCCGGGTGACCAGCCCATCGAAATCGCCCGGACGGGCGGCCATGACGTAGTAGGTCGCGGCGAAGATGGTCATCGCGAGGAAGATCAGGAAGGACAGCCAGGCCACCGGGCGCTTCGCGTCGCCCCGCAGCACGGCGGTGGTCTTCGCCAGCAGCAGGCCGCTCAGGCCGACCAGCGCGGCGGTGAACACCAGCCAGCTGAGGACGGGGTGGTGGTAGCCGAGCCGGCGCAGGGGGAGAATCCAGTACGCGAGGATCAGCGCGGTGCAGGCGCCCAGCAGCCAGAGCGCGGACCTCGGGTCGACCCGGCCTTGCGGTGGTGGTGGCTGGCTTCCGGACATCGCGTCCAGCCTGCGGCCGCGCCGGGCCGGCCGCGTCCCGGGCTGGGCCGTTCGGGCCGGACCGTCCGGGGGCGGGTCGGGGGGGGCGGCGCCGGGGGGGGGGGGGTGGGCGCGCGGGCCGGCGGGGGGGGGGGGGGGGCGGCCCCGCCCGCCCCCCCCCCCCCCCCACCGCTCCTCAGACGGAGGCCGGGGCTCCTCCGTCCGGTCGGCCGGGCTCGTCCAGCAGCTCCAGCACCGCCAGGACGGCGACCAGCGCGAGCGCCAGACAGAGCGTCACCAGCACCGTCGGATAGCTCCACAGCACGAACGCCAGCGCCGCGCCCGCGACCGCCGCCCAGCCCAGCCAGGCCTTCCAGCGGTGGACGAACCGCCCGACCGGGCCGAGCCGCAGCCCGGCCCGTTCGGCGGTGGTCCGCGCCGCGCCGAGCCCCGCGTGCCAGCCGCCGCGCGCGGTGCGGGCCCAGCGCCCGCCGCCGCTGATCCAGGCGCCGAGCGCGACGACCAGGCCGAGCGCGATCACCACCCGGACGGCGGAGCGCAGGTAGCGCACCAGCGCGTCGTACACCGCCTGGGCGGCCGACTGGTCCACCCCGGCGGGGAGCCCGTCCAGGTAGACGGCCCGGAACACGCTCAGCCCGATGCCCAGCAGCAGCGCCCCGCCGGCCATCCCCAGCGCCGCCGTGACCGCCGCCCGGCGCCGCCGGACCGCGAGCAGCACCCCGCCGACCGCGCAGGCCAGCGTGAGCACCGGCATCCAGAAGCCGGCCAGGTCCAGCAGCCGCAGGCCGGTGCGGACCTTGGGGATGGCGGAGGACTGCACCAGCGTGAACGAGGTGTGGATCTCCGGGATCCTCGCGGCCGGCGTGAGCCCGTTGTCGACCAGCGCGGTCTTCACCCGGGCGATCACCGGGGCGAGGTCGAGCACCACGGTGTCGTTCCTGACCTCGACGGCGCCGCCGCCCTGCCCGGTCAGCATCCGGTCGATCGCGGTGTGCGCCTGCCGGTTGACGTCCGTCCAGAGGGTGGCGAAGGCGTCGCTGTCCACCACCCGCTGGACCTGGTTGCGGACGAAGCCGGTGAGCCCGTCGGTGAGGGCCTGGCCGATGCCGTTCAGCAGCGCGCCGAGCTTGGGCCGGTCGTCGGGGGCGATGGTGTCGAGCAGCGAGTCGACCGGGATCCGCGTCACGATCTCGTCGGTGACCCGGTTGGTGACGGCCGCTCTGACCGCCGGGTCCCTGGCCAGCGGCGCCATCGTTGCGACGTACCGGTCGGTGTCGCCGATCTCCGACCTCGCCCACACCGCGACGGCGCTCAGCGGGGTCAGCACGCAGGCCAGCAGGATCAGCAGGACGGCGAAGAGGGAGCGCACCCGGTGGCGGTCCGGGCGGGTCTCCAACTGCCGGGTGAGCCGCGCCTGGTGGGCCTCGGCGGCGTTCAGGCGGGCCCGCAGGTCGGCCAGCTCGTCGGGCGACCCGGCGGGCGGTTCACCGGGGGGTTCACCGGGGGGTCCGCCCGGCGGTCCGGCAGACGGTCCGCCCGGGGGTCCACCCGGGGGTCCGACGGGCGGTCTGACGGGCGGCTCGTCGCCCGGTTCGTCGGTGGGCATGCCGCGACTCCGTTCCTCCGGTAGGTGCATACCAGGAGATAACGGATCAGATCGGACGGCCAGTCGGGAGCGCCGTGAGCAGCCCGGATGCAGCAGAAACCCCCGGCACCGTCATCGGACGGTACCGGGGGCTTCCGGAAAAGAGCGAGACTCAGACGGCCGTCTCGGGCCGCTTCGTCTCGGTGGCCTTGGTCACGTTGGTCGGCGTGACGGCCGGCGGGGTCGTGGCGGCCGGCTGCGGCGCGGCGGTGCTCTGCGCGGTGCCGGCGCTCTGCGCCGCGTCCGCCGGGGCTTCGTCCTCGCGCAGCGCCTTCGTCTCCGCCTTCAGGATGCGCATCGACTTGCCGAGGCCGCGGGCCATCTCCGGCAGCTTCTTCGACCCGAACAGCAGGATGACGATCGCCAGCACCACCAGGAGGTGCCAGGGCTCAAGACCGTTCCGCAGCATCCCTGGCCACCGGTCCCTTCTTGTCTAGAGTCAAGGGTGGGCGAGCGCCCGTGCTGGCCAGTATGCCTGGCGACGACGGCGAACGGATACACCGGCCGGGAAACGCTGGCCAAAAAGCAGGTGCCGTTCGAGCGGAACGCGAGCGCCCGCGGCAGCGGCCGGAACCGGCCCGGTCCGGCTCGCACACCCGTGACCAGCCCGCACGGCACCGCGCCGCGCAACACCCGCCCCTCGGGCCCCTTCGCTCCCGTCGCCGGGGGCCGCAGCCGACAACCGCCCGATCGGTGGCGGTTCAGTACACGAAGGGCACGAGTCGCTTCGACACCCGCCGGTATTCCGCGTACTCCGGCCCGAAGGCGGCCAGCAGCAGCCGCTCCTCGGCGGCGATCCGCCAGCCGTACGCGCCGAGCAGCAGCGCCGGCACCAGCAGGGCCGCCGGCCAGCTGCCCAGGCCGAGCGCGTAGCCCGTCCAGACCAGCAGGCTGCCGGCGTAGCCGGGGTGGCGGATCTGCCGGTACGGGCCGCTGCGGACGACGCGCTGGGTGTCCACGGTGCGCAGGGTGCGGGTGTAGTAGCGGCCCAGGGTGCGCATGCCCCAGGCCCGCAGCGCCAGCCCGGCGGCGATCAGTGCGATCCCGAACCAGCGGGCCCAGGGCGGCAGTTCGCCGATCCCGGCGCGGCCGAACAGCACCACGACCAGCACCGCGGCGACGTGGCAGGCGAGCAGCAGCCGGGTCGAGCCGCGGTCGCGGCCGTCCGCGCGCCAGGTGCCGGCGGCGGAGTCCTCGCGGCGGCGCAGCAGCAGCTCGTAGCCGACCCAGCAGAGCATGCCGAGGAGGGAGAGCAGGGTCGTCAGGGACATACGGCGGCTCCCGGCGGAGAGGAGGGACGGGCCACGTACCCCTTCACGGTCCTCCCCGGGGCCCGCCGACACACGCCCCCGGGGGTGGACGCCCCGCCCTCCACCCCCAGGTGGACCGTCCGGCCCGCCCGTCGGGCTCGATAAGCAACAGATGTACAACTGCTACATTGACGTCATGAGCGAGCCAGTGATCGAGTCGATGGCCGAGGTCCGGAGTCATCTCGCGGATGTGATCGACCGGGCGCGACGTGACGAGACTCCGACGATCATCACGAGGCGCGGTCGGCAGGAGGCGGTGGTGATCGACATCGCCGAGTACCAGCGCCTGCGGGAAGTCGCCGAGCAGGCCGAAGACGAGTGGCTGAACCGCCTTGCGGACGAGGCAGAGGCCGAGGGCCTCGAAGGCTCCGTGTCGCTGGAGGAAATGGCCGCCATGCTCCGCGAACACCACGGCTGAGCGCGATGGGGTATGTCACGCGGTTCAGTCCTGGCGCGCAACGGGATCTTCTCAAGGTGCCCAGGCCGGACGCTGTCCGCATCCTGCACCGCCTCGCCGAGTTGCAGAAGGTGCTGGACGTCGGCGACACCTCGGGTTTCGACATCAAGTCGCTCCAGGGGCACCAAGCCCGGTGGCGGCTGAGGGTGGGGGACTACCGGGTGCTGTACACGGTCGAAGACGGAGTGCTGATCGTCTGGGTCATGGCGGTCGGCAACCGTCGTGAGGTCTACCGGCACCAGTAGGGGCCGGCGGGAACGGCGGAGAGCCCCCGCCCGAGGGGGCGGGGGCTCTCGATGACTCGCGTGGATCGGTCCTGGTGGGTCAGACGGTGACGGCCTCGGGTGCGGTCTCCGGGGCCGGGGCGGCGGCGGGGAGGTGGCGCATCAGGCGGTAGGCCAGCAGGGCGGCGCCGAGGGCGAAGACCAGGCCGACCGCCGCGGCGACGTGCAGGCCGTCGGTGAAGGCGGCCCGGGCGGTCTCCAGCAGGTCCGTGCCGATCCGGCCGGGCAGGTGGCCGGCGACGGTGACCGCGCCGCCGAGGGTGTCCTGGGCGGTCCGGGCGGCCTCGCCGTCGACGCCCGCGGGGAGGGCGCCGTCCAGCTGGTGGCGGTAGACGGCGGCGCCGGCCGCGCCGAGCAGGGCGATGCCGAGTGAGCTGCCGAGTTCGACGGCGGTCTCGGAGATGGCGGAGGCGGCGCCGGCCTGCTCGACGGGGGCGGCGGAGACGACCATTTCGGCGGTCATGGTCATGGTGCCGACGGTGCCGGCGGCGAGGACGCCCGCCGCGACGAGGATGAGCGCCAGCGGGGAGTGCGCGCCGACCTGGGTCATCAGCGCGAAGCCCGCCGCGCCGACCAGGAATCCGCCGCCCATCAGGGCCGCCGGGCGGACCTTGCCGGCCAGCGCCGAGCTGGTGCCGACGGCCGCGCCGACGCCGACGCTGGGCACCAGCGACCAGAGCGAGGCGGTGAGCGGGCTCATGCCCTTGACCAGTTGCAGGTACTGCGAGGTGAAGAGGGCGAAGCCCATCATCGCGAACATCGCGATGGTGTTGACGCTGATCGCGCCGCTGAAGGTGCGGATCCGGAACAGGCCGAGGTCGATCAGCGGGTCGGCGGCGGTGCGCTGGCGCCGGACGAATGCGGCGGCCAGCAGCAGGCCGGCCGGGACGGCGAGGGCGGGCAGCGGGCTCCAGCCGTCCACGGCGAGGGTCTTGACGCCGTAGACCAGCGGCAGGATCGCGGCCATCGAGAGCGCGGCGCCGGGCAGGTCGAAGCGGCCGGTGCGTGCGGTGGAGCGGTACTCGGGGAGCAGGGCGGGCGCGGTGAGCAGCACCAGGGCCATCACCGGGACGGCGACCAGGAACGTGGAGCCCCACCAGAAGTGGTCGAGCAGCAGGCCGCCGACGACCGGGCCGAGGGTGGCGCCGGCGGTGAGGACGCCGCCCCAGGCGCCGAGGGCGATCTGCCGCTGCTTGGGGTCGTGGAACATGTTGCGGATCAGCGCGAGCGTCGAGGGCATCACGGTGGCCCCGGCGACGCCGAGCAGGGCACGGGCGGCGATCAGCTGGCCGGCGGTGTCGGCCCGGGCGGCGAGCAGCGAGGCGCCGATGAAGCCGGCGGCGCCGATCATCAGCAGCCGGCGGCGGCCGATCCGGTCGCCGAGCGAGCCCATGGTGATGAGCAGCCCGGCGAGCAGGAACGAGTACATGTCCATGATCCACAGCTGCTGGGTGCCGCTGGGCGCAAGCGTGGTGGAGATGAAAGGGACGGCGAAGAAGAGCACGCCCATGTCCATGGCCAGGACGAGGGTCGGGAGCAGGAGGACGGCCAGGCCGATCCATTCGCGACGGCCTGCGCGGCTGGTGGTTGCGGTCATGGGGAAGACGGTACGGGCGTGTCAGACGCCTGTCTAGTACATATGTGTAAATCGATCGTGCGAGACGAATGTACGAGACGGTCGTGCGAGACATTCGTGCAAGACATTTGTGCAGTCCTTCCGTAGGATCGGGTCATGGGAAACCGCGAAGACCTGATGGCCGGCGCCAAGCGCTGCCTGTACGAGAAGGGGTACGGGCGCACCACCGCCCGTGACGTCGCGACCGCCTCGGGCGTCAGCCTGGCCGCGATCGGCTACCACTTCGGTTCGAAGGACGCGCTGCTCAACGCGGCGATGATCGAGGCGATCGGGGAGATGGGGGCGGCCCTGGGCGCGGTGGTGGACGCCGCCAACCGGGTGTCGGACGACCCGGAGGAGCGCTTCGCCGCGGTCTGGGACGGCCTCAGGACCGTCTTCACGGAGCACCGCGGGCTCTGGGCGGCCCAGTTCGAGGCGCTCGCCCAGGCCGCGCACGCGCCCGAGCTGGCGCACGCGTTCGCGGAGGCGCAGAAGGAGGGCCGGCTCGGTCTCGCCGCGCTGTTCCAGGGGCTGCCCGAAGTGCCGGACACCGAGGAGGAGATCGCCCGCGGCTCCTTCTATCAGACCCTGCTGGCCGGGTACGCCGCCCAGTGGCTGGCCGCCCCCGAACTGGCGCCGAGCGGGCGGGACTTCCTGCGCGGGCTGCGGCTGGTCAGCGCAAGCGTGCTCAGCCCCGCGGTGCCGTCACCGCCCGCTGCCGCCCGCTGACGGCTGCCGCCCGTCGCCCGCTGTCGCCCGTCGCCCGCTGACAGTTGCCGCCCGCTGTCGACGCCGCCGCCCCGCTAGGCGGTGACCACCGTCAGCAGCACCACCGAGTCGACGTGGGCCAGCAGCCCGTGCCGCTCCTGCGGCACCGGCTCCAGCCGTCCGACCGGCAGCTCCTGGTGCCGGCCGGCGATGGTCAGCGAGACCCGGCCGCGCAGCACCTGGACGCTGCCGGCGGTCGGCGGGGTGTGTTCGTCCAGCGAGGTGCCCGCGGTCAGCGCGATCACGGTCTGCCGCAGGACGCCGTCGTGGAGCACCAGGTGGGCGCTGCGCCCGTGTGGGCTCTCGGCCGCCCGGGTGAGGTGTTCCACGGCGAGCTGTTCGAGATCGGGCATCGCGTGTCCTCCTGACCCGGCGGGCCGGGCCGACCCCGGGCGCCCGGACCGGCGCCGTGTGCCCAGGTTCGCGGACGCGCCCGGCTCGCGCACCCGGAGCCGTTCGACGTGCAGCCCCCGGCGAGTGCCCGCATCGTGGAGGCATGGCGATCAACGAGACAGTCTCCGGCGGGTTCCAGGTCAATCGCTCGCTGCTGGCGGGCGGCGCGCTGCTCACCGGTATCGGCGCCGTGCTCGGCGTGGCCGGGGCGGCGATGGTGTGCGCGGCGCTGGCCACGGCGGGCCGCAGCTGGGTGCGCAGCCTGGAGACCGCGCCGGCCGCGTTCGCCCAGCGGGCGCTGCGCGAGGCGAAGGTGGCGTCCAGTGCGGGCTGGGAGGCCTGGCGCGCGGAGCACGGTTCGCCCAACTGAGCGCACCCGTCCGCCTGAGCCGCACCCGCCGGCCCCGGCCGAGTGCGCCCGTCCGGGTGCGGCGGGCCGCCATGGGGGTGCGGCCCGCCGCGGTTGTGGACCCGTCTGCCCCGCCTACCCCGTCTACAGGCCGAGCGACTTGGCGATGATGCTGCGCATGACCTCGCTGGTGCCGCCGTAGATCCGGAACACCCGGTTGTCGGTGTAGAGCCGGGCGATCGGGTACTCCAGGATGTAGCCGTAACCACCGTGCAGCTGAAGGCACTTGTCGATGACGGTGGACGCCGACTCGGTGCAGAACAGCTTCGTGGCGGCCGCGTCGGCGACGGTCAGCTCCCCCTGCTGGTACAGCTCCAGCGCGCGGTCCACCATCGACTGCTGCGCCACCACCTGGGCCTCGCAGTCGGCCAGGGTGAACTTGGTGTTCTGGAACTCGGCCACCGCCTTGCCGAACACCTTGCGGTCCTTGACGTACTGGAGCGCGAACCGCACCGCCGCGGCCGCCGACGCGTACGCGCTGACGGCGATCGCCAGCCGCTCCTGCACCAGGTTGTGGGTCAGGTAGGAGAAGGCCCGGCCCTCCTCGCCGAGCAGGTTCTCCACCGGCACCTTGACGTCGCTGAAGGCCAGTTCGGCGGTGTCCGAGGTGCGCAGGCCGATCTTCTGCAGCTTGCGGCCGACCGTGTAGCCGGGGGACGTGGTGTCCACGCAGAGGATGGACAGGCCGGCCCGGCGGTTGTCCGGGTCGTACGGGGCGGTGCGGCAGACCACCAGGACGAGGTCGGCCAGCACGCCGCCGGTGATGAAGGTCTTGGCGCCGTTCAGGACGTAGTGGGTGCCGTCCTCGGAGAGCCGCGCGGTGGTGGTGATGCCCGCGAGGTCGGAGCCGGCGCCCGGCTCGGTCATCGCGATGGCGGTCATGATGTCGCCGGAGACGAAGCCGGGCAGCCAGCGCCGCTTCTGCTCCTCGGTGGCGTACTCCAGCAGGTAGGGCAGGACCAGTGCGGTGTGCACGCCCGAGGAGCCGAAGCTCACGCCCGCCCGGGCGGTCTCCTCGGTGATCACCGTCTGGTACTTGAAGCCGCTCTCGCCCGCGCCGCCGTACTCCTCCGGCACCTCGATGCCGTAGACGCCGAGCGCGCCGAGCTGTCGGTAGAAGTCGCGCGGCGGGTGGCCGTCGGCCTCCCAGTTCTCGTAGACCGGGACGACCTCGTTGGCGATGAAGTCCCGGATGGTCTCCCGGAAGGCCTCGTGGTCCTCGTTGAACACGGTGCGGCGCACGGCGGCGCTCCCTTCGGTGGTGACCGGCTGCGGGTGCCGGCGGGGGCTGAACGTGCCAGGTGATGGCCTCACAAGTTAATCCCGGGTAGCTTCGGCTGTCCAGGGTCGACGGCCCCGGAAAAGGCCGGTGGCCACCGGCGGTCGGCGCCCTCAAGTGAATCCTTGCTAGCCTTCGGTCGGCAGTCCGGAGCGCGGGAGGGAGGCTCGCCATGGTGGTCCGACGACCGCCCGGGCGGCGCGCCCAGATCCTCGCCGTGGCGGCCGACCGGTTCCACCGCAGCGGCTACCACCAGGTCTCCATGACCGAGGTCGCCGCCGGGGTCGGCATCACCGCGCCCGCCCTCTACCGGCACTTCCGCGGCAAGCCCGAACTGCTCGACCGCGCCGTCCGGCTGGGGCTGGACGCGCTGGCCTGCGGGCTGCGCGGGGCCCGCACCACCGGCGACCTCGGCGCCGCGCTGGCCGCCGTCGCGGTCGGACACCGCCCGCTCGGCACCCTGGTGCAGCGCGACGCCAGGCTGCTGCCGCCGGCCCGGCGGGCGGCGCTGCGCCGCGAACTGCGCGCCGACGTCGCGCTGATGACCGCCGTGCTGCGCGCCGGCCGGCCGGAACTCCCGTCGCCGGACGCCGAGTTGCTCTGCTGGTCGGCGCTCTCGGCCTGCACCGGGCTCTCCTACCAGTCGGCCGCGCCGCAGCCCCGCCGCGCCGAGGCGGTGCTGCGCGAACTCGTGGCCGCAGTCCTCGCGGCCTCCCTGTGCGGCGCCGCCGCCCACCCGGATCCCGCTGTCCACCCAGGTCCCGCCCTCATCCCCGTCTCCGCCGCCGATCCCGTCGCCCCCGGGCCGCCGGAGCCCAGGCCGCAGGCGCGCCGCGAGGAGCTGCTCGCGGCGGCCGTCCGGCTCTTCCACCAGCGCGGCTTCGACAACGTCAGCACCGACCAACTCGGCGCCGCCGTCGGCATCTCCGGCCCCAGCGTCTACCGGCACTTCGACAGCAAGGCCCAGTTGCTCGCCGCCTCGCTGGTGCGCAGCCGCGAACGGCTCTGGCAGGAGGTGGACGGCGCGTTCGCGGCCGCCGCCGGGCCGGAGGCGGCGCTGGCGGCCGGCCTGGGCGCGTACGTCGGTTTCGCGCTGCGCAACGGCGACTACCTGGGCGCGATGCTGAGCGAGACGGAGCGGCTGGCCCCGCCGGACCGCCGGGTCGCGGTGGACTTCCGGCGCGACTTCCTGCGCACCTGGGTCGGCCTGCTGCGGCAGGTCCGGTCCGAGTACGACGCGGTCGAGGCCCGGATCCGGGTCCACGCCCTGTTCGCGCTGGTCAACGACGGGGTGCGGAACCGCCCGCACAGCGCCCGCCCGGACCTCGGGGACTGCCTGCTGCACCTCGGCCGGGCGGTCCTCGGACTGCCCGGAACGGACGGCGGCCGGGTGCCCGCCCCGCGTTGAGGGGGCGGGCACCCGGCCCGTGGGGTGTGGCTGCGCCCGGGGCGGGGTGGCTCTAGCCGACCGGGAAGAAGGCCCGGGCGTCGAGGTTGCCGTTGCCCTGCAGGGCGCCGATGTTGCCGCCGTTGCCGGTCGCGGCGAGGCCGTTGTTCTGGTTGCTCGCGCCCGAGCCGGTGGCCGTCTGCTGGGTGACGACCACGTTGCCGTGGACGTTGCCGATGACGTTGGCGGAGCCGGTGTTGCTCACGACGCTGCTGTTGGAGTGGTCGAGGGCGCCGGCGCCGTTGTCGGCGTGGGCGCTGGCGGCGCCGAAGCCGACGAGGAGGAACGCCCCGAGGGCGGTGACGGCGGCGGCTGCGCGGATACGGGACACGGTGGTCTCCCTGAGCTGGGGGTGCGAAATGTGGCGCGATCCGGAGTGGCCGCTCCGTGGCGCCGTTGCCTGACGTCGCACGTTCAGCATTCACCAGCAGCGCGGACGAACTCCACCAAACGGGTGGCAATTCCCCCGATGGTGTCATGGTGACGCCGTATCCGGAGATTGCCCGATGGCCGCGACGAAGGCATCTCAACCCATCAAAACTGCTGGTGGAGAGGGAAGTTGATGCACAAGCGACGGAGTTGGACAACCCTGTGCAGTCAACACAGAGTTGACTGAGTTTTCTCAGAGAGAAAGAAATGGTGGCCAGATAGTCGCACTGGCACACTGGGGACCCATGTCTGAAGGTGCCCCGCCCGAGCCCGCCCCCGCCGAGGATCTGCGTACGACCGAGGTCGATCTCGGCGGACTGGTGAACGTCCTCGCCACCCACCTCTACTCCACCCCGCTGGTCGCTCTGCGCGAACTCGTCCAGAACGCCCACGACTCGCACACCCGCCGACTCCTGGAGGACCCGGACGGCGACCACCGCCCGCTGATCCGGGTGCGCGGCGACGCCGCCCGGCGGACCGTCTCCATCGAGGACACCGGCGCCGGCCTCACCGAGCCGGAGATCCACTCCTACCTCGCCACCGTCGGCACCGGCTACACCCGGATGCTGCGCGACCTCACCGGCAACCAGGAGCTGATCGGCGCCTTCGGCCTCGGCTTCCTCTCCGCCTTCTCGGTGGCCGACGAGGTCGCCGTCACCACCACCTCGCACCGCGAACCGCACCTCGGCCACCGCTACCGCAGCCGGGGCGGCGAGCAGTACCAGGTCGACCCGGTGGCCGCCCGGCCCCGCCCCGGCACGGTCGTCGAGCTGACCCTCAAGGCCGAACACGCCCACCTCGCCGACGAGGACGCGCTGCGCGACGTGCTCGGCCGGTACTGCGTGCTGCTGCCGATCCCGGTCTACGTCGGCGACGACGAGCAGCCCGTCAACAACGTCGAGGTGCCCTGGCGCCACAGCGTGCCGGGTGACCAGCACGCCGCCCGGATGCGCTTCGCCACCGCCTTCGGCCGCCGCTTCGAGCCGCTCACGGCCTTCCCCGTCCACCCGGCCGAGAGCGGCACCGGGGGAGGGGCCGAGGGAGGCACCGACGCGATCGGCCTGCTCTGGGTCCAGGACGGTGGCACCTACGGCAGCAGCGACAACCGCGACCTCGCCGTCTACCTGCGCGGCATGCTGCTCGCCGAGGACGCCCGCGACCTGCTGCCCAGCTGGGCCGGGTTCATCGGCGGCGTGGTCGAGTCCAGCCGGCTCACCCCCACCGCCAGCCGCGAGGACCTCCAGCGCGACGACCACTACCGCGCGCTCCAGCGCGCCCTCACCGACGCCATCGTCGACGGCCTGTACGAGACCGCCCGGCTGCGGCCCGCCGCCTGGCGCCGCATCCTCACCCGGCACGGCCAGGACCTGCTCGGCGCCGCGCTCTGCGACGAGCGGCTGTTCACCCTGCTCGCCGACGACGTCCCCGTCCCCACCTCCCAGGGCGACCTCACCGCCGGCGCGCTGCGGGCCGCGGGCGGGGGCGCGGTGCACGTCGCGCTCGGCAGCGGCGGCGGCTTCGAGGAGATGCTGTACCGGGCGATGCGGGTGCCGATCGCCCGCGGCGACCGCTACGCCGTCCTGCCCTTCCTGCGCCGCTACGCCCAGCTGCGCGGCTGCCGCCTGGTCGAGCTGGGCAGCGAGCACGGCGACCGCGAGCTGTTCCGCGACCCGGAGCGGCCGCTGCCGACCGGCGAGGCGGCCTGGCTGGCCGGCGCCCTCGCCGACGAGGGCGAGCAGCTCGTCCCGGCCCGGTTCGACCCGCCCGGCCTGCCGCTGGTCCTGGTGCCGGACCGCGAGGCCGAGCTGAAGGCCCGGATCGAGGACGACCAGGCCGACGCCCGGATCCCGTCCGCGGCGCTGCGGCTGGCCCGGGCGTTCACCGCCCGCACCGACGGCGAGGTCAGGGCCCGCCTCTACCTCAACCTGTCCTGCCCGGCCGTGCTGGACCTGCTCGCCGCCTACCGTGCCGGGCACACCGGCAGTGCCACGGCGGCCGGGCTGCTCCGCTCGCTCAAGGTGATCATGGCCGCCGCCTCGGCGGGCTCGACCGGCGCGTCCGGCGGCGACCTCACCGCCGCGCTGTCCGGCGTCGGCACCGCGGTCTCGGCGCTGACCGCCGCCGTCCCGGCCGGCCTGTCGGCCGTCCCGGACACCCTCGACGCCCTCCCGGACGAGGCGTGACGGACGAGGCGTGACGGACGGATTGTCAGTGGTCCGCGGTAGACATCACATCAGCACCACGCAGGGGGACACCACATGAGTACCGACATCTGGGCCTGGGTCCACGACGCCCACCGCCAGCTGGCCGAGGCCGGCCACCGGCGGCTGGCCGACGCCATCTACGAGCTGCCCGGCCACGCCAACGAGGGCCGCAACGACCAGGTGGACGCCGTCTACCCGGAGGCGCTGGCCGCCTCCAGGGCGCTCGGCCTGCCCTGGGTCGAGGTCTACCTGCGGCACTGGCGGATGCAGAACCTGCTGAACAAGCGCCACCAGGGCGAGCAGGCCCTGCCCGAGGCGGTCGACCTGCTGGAGTTCGCCCACCGCGAGGAGACGGCGGGCTGCCCGCAGTCCGTCTGCGTGGTGCAGGACTTCGCGATCTGCCACGCCCGGGTCGACGGCCCCGGTTACGTGCCGGAGCGGCTGGCGGTGCTCGGCGAGACGCTGGAGCGGATCGAGCCCGGCCGCGCCTGCTTCGACTGCCTCTCCCGCGAGTACTCCGACGCGCTGGAGGACGACGGCCGCCACACCGAGGCGCTCGCCCACCTGGACACCGCCGCCACCCGGATCCAGGCGGCCGGCGAGCGGCTCTCGCTGCACTTCCACCACGCCCGGGCCGGCACCCTGCACCGGCTCGGCCGGCACCCGGAGGTGCTCGCGCTGCTCGACACCGCCGAGCAGGCCGAGCGCTCCCGCGGCCACGAGATCGACGAGAGCGACCGACTCTGGGGCGGCCTGCTGCGGGCCCGCGCGCTGGCCTCGCTCGGCCGGACGGAGGAGGCGCTGGCGCTGCTGCCCGACCGGGAGGCCGCCGAGCGCCACGCCGACCTGCGGGACGGCTGGACGCACACGGTCGAGCTGCTGGTCGCGGCCGGCGCCTGGGAGAACGACGCCGAACTGGGCGCCGCCGTGGCCGGCTGGGTCGGCTACCTGGACGGCACCGGCTCGCACCGCCCGTGCGTGGACCTGCTGCTGGCGGCGGGTCGGCTCGCCCTCGCCCGCGGCGCCCGGACGGTGGCGCTGACCCTCGCCGCGACCGGGGAGCGCAAGCTCGCCCAGCTGCGCCGCACCGACGGCGTGGCCGCGGAGGTCGCCGCGCTGCGGGCGGCCGCCGAGGCGCTGCCGGAGCCCGGGCTGCCCGTCCCGCCCGGCGAGCTGACGGCGCACCTGGCCGAGGTCGGAGTGCCCTACGAGACCGGCGCCGACCTGCTCTCCGTCGCCCTGGACCGGTACCGGGGTGAGCAGGCCGGCGCCACCGAACTGGCCGTCAACCTGGCCGCGGTGCTCGGCGGCCTCGGCCACGCCCGGGCCGCCGCCGACCTGCTCTGGCACTGGCTCGACACCGCCCCGGCCGACGAGGTGCTGATCGGCATGCTCGGCTCCGCCCTGATCGACGCGGGGGACGGCGAGGGTGTCCGCCGCCTCGCCGACCGGCTGGCCGACGACAGCCCGGAGGACGGGCACTGGATACGCGCCCGCTGGGCCGCCGCCGAGGGTCGCTGGGCCGAGGTGCTGGAGCAGTGCGAGGCGATCCTCGCTCTGGACGCCGGCCGGATCAACACCCGCCGGCTGGCCGCCGGCGCCGCCACCGAGCTGGGCGACCACGCCACCGCGCAGCGGCTGTACCAGGAGCTCCTGGAGCACGCGCTGCCTGCCGAGGCCGCCCCGGAGGAGGAGCGCCACCGCACCGTCCAGGAGCCCGACCTCTGGCACCTGATCACGGCGGCCACCGCCAACCGGGACTGGGCCGCGGTCCGTTCCGCGGGCGCGCTGCTCGGCATCGAGTTCGACGAGCCCGAGGGGCCGGTGGACGAGGAGTGGCAGCTGGTCACCGTCCGGGCCACCCGCACCAACGGCGCCACCGCCGACCTGCCCGCCGTCCGCACCGGTCCGGCCACCGCCCGGATCCTGCCGGTGCTCGGCGAGGACCTGACGCTCAACCACGGCGACGTGGTGGTCTTCGCCCCGGCGCTGCTGGAGCCGCCGCCGGCCGAGGACGCCCCCGAGGAGGAGCGGCGCGGCTGGCACCCGGTGTTCGAGCTGCTCACCCTGCTCGACCCGGCGGGGTACACCACCTACTGGATCGACGGCGGCTGGCCCGGCGACGAGCCGTGGGCGGCGCTGCGCGAGAGCCTCCAGCAGGCCGGCTTCGCGGTCTGGGCGTACAGCGGGGAGCAGTACCGCATCACCGACCCGGCCGACGAGGACGGCACGCTGCCCGGCGTCTACGCCGCCCTCGGGGTGCCGCCGACGGCCTCCGCCGCCGAGGCCGATGCGCTGCTGCACCGGCTCACCGGCGACTGGCCGCACCCGCTCGCCTGGCTCGACCTGGCCGAGGCGGCGGGCGCGGACGCCGCCCGGCACGAGGAGATCGTCGAGCGCTACGGCCTCTGACCCGTTCCCGCTCCAGCCCGGGGCGGGAACCATCCCGGGATCTGTCGAGTCTTGGTAAATGCTTTACCATTTCATTGCCAAGACTCGACCCCCAGGAGTGTCCGCCCGTGACCAGCCTCGCCCTCGGCCCGTCCTGGCTCGATCCGACCAACCTGATCTCCGCCTTCGGCCTGATCGGCATCCTGGCCATCGTCTTCGCCGAGTCCGGTCTGCTGATCGGCTTCTTCCTGCCGGGGGACTCGCTGCTGTTCACCACCGGCCTGCTGGTGGCCGACGGCACCTACCTGCACCAGCCGCTCTGGCTGGTCTGCGCGCTGATCGTGGCCGCCGCGGTGGCGGGGGACCAGGTCGGCTACCTGTTCGGCCGCAAGGTCGGGCCGAGCCTGTTCCGCCGCGCCGACTCCCGGCTCTTCAAGCAGGAGAACGTGGAGAAGGCCGCCGCCTTCTTCGACCGGCACGGGCCCAAGGCGATCGTGCTGGCCCGCTTCGTGCCGATCGTGCGCACCTTCACCCCGATCGTCGCCGGGGTGAGCAGGATGAACTACCGCACCTTCGTGGTCTTCAACCTCGTCGGCGGCGTGCTGTGGGGCGCCGGCGTCACCGTGCTCGGCTACTTCCTGGGCCAGATCCCGTTCGTCCGGGAGAACATCGAGGCGATCCTGGTCGGCATCGTGCTGGTCTCGGTGGTCCCGGTGGCGGTCGAACTGCTGCGGGCCCGCCGTTCCGGCGCGGCGTCCGCCGACCGCCACCGCGCCGGGTAGGAGTCCGCGGCCCCCGTCGGGGTACGCCGCGTACATGTGCGTCCGGCAGTTCGATCAGGCAAGGTGTAACCCGAGATCGAACGGTGGCCGACGGCCGCCAGGGGTGGCAAGGAGCGGAAGTGCCTAAGCGGGGCCGACCGGGCGCAGGCAAGCGGGCGAGGGGAGGCCGGGCGGTCCGTCAGACCCGGCGGACGCCGCCGGTACGGCCGGTGGACCCCGCCGAGGCGCCGCCCACCGAGGGCCTGCTGGGCCATCCGGCTCCGACCGTCGAGCCCGCCACCGTCGTCCCCTTCGTCCCGCCGATCACGGAGACCAGGGGCCTGCTGTCCCCGGAGCCGGAGCGGGAGCCGCCCGCCGAGTCCGGGGCGACCCCCGGGTCCGGGCCGCACCCTGCGCTCGGGCCGCACCCCGCGCCCGGACAGGCGCCCGGTCCGGAGGACGCGCGCCCCGCCCGCCGCCGATCGGTCGCCGAGGACACCCTCACCCCCGAGGAGTGGCGGGCCGCCGGCTACACCCCACCGATGGGCATCCCGGTCCCGGAGCTGACCGCCGGCGCCCCCGGCGAGGCGCCCTGGCCGGACCGGATGCGCACCCTGCTGCGCATGCCGATGTCCGAGCGCCCCGCCTTCGAGCGGACCGCCCGCGAGCTGCACCCCTCCGCGGGCGCGACCCGCAACGTCCCCCGCATCCTCGACCTGACGCTGCGCATCGGCGAGCTGCTGCTCGCCAGCGGCGAGGCCGCCGAGGACGTCGAGGCGGCGATGCTCGGCATCGCGCACGCCTACCGGCTGGACCGCTGCGAGCCGCAGGTGACCTTCACCCTGATCGGCATCTCGCACCAGCCCTCGCTGGTCGAGCCGCCGATCACCGCCGACCGGGTGGTGCGCCGCCGCACCTCCGACTACACCCGGCTGAACGCGGTCTACGAGCTGGTCGCGGACATCACCGCGGAGAAGGTCACGGTCAACGACGCCTACCGCCGGCTCGCCCTGATCCGCCGCAACCGGCACCCGTACCCGGGCTGGATGCTCGCGCTGACCACCGGTCTGCTGGCCGGCGCGGCCACCTTCCTGGTCGGCGGGCGGATCGACGACAAGGCCTGGCTGGTCTTCGCCAGCGCCTTCGTCGCGGCCGTCCTCGGCGACCGGCTGGCCTCCACGCTGGCCCGGCGCCGGCTGCCGGAGTTCTACCAGTTCGTGGCGGCCGCGATGCCGGCCGCCGCCACCGGGATCATCCTGTCCTTCAACGACTGGGGACTGCGCGGCTCGGTGGTGATCACCGGTGGCCTGTTCGCGCTGCTGCCCGGCCGGGCGCTGGTCGCCGCCGTCCAGGACGGCCTGACCGGCTTCTACATCACCGCCGCGGCCCGCCTGCTGGAGGTGATCTACCTGGTCGCGGGCATCGTGATCGGCGTGATGCTGATCCTCTACCTGGGGGTCGGCTTCGAGGCGAAGCTGCGGCCGGACGAGAGCCTGGCGGGCGTCACCTACCCGCCGGTCCAGATGATCGCCGCGATGCTGCTGACCCTGGCCTTCGCCACGCTGCTGCAGACCGACCGCCGCTCGCTCGCGCTGGTCACCCTGAACAGCGGCATCGGCTGGGCCAGCTACGGCGTGCTGGCGTACAACGCGGGCATCTCCCCGATCGTGGCGACGGGGGTGGCGGCCGGCCTGGTCGGCCTGTTCGGCCAGCTGATGGCGCGCTACCGCAACGGCTCCGCGCTGCCGTACGTGACCGCCGCGATCGGCCCGCTGATGCCCGGTTCGGCGCTCTACCTGGGGATGCTCTCCTTCGCCCAGGGCCACGCCAGTGCGGGCCTGGTGTCCGTCTCCCGGGCGGCGGCGATCGCGATGGCACTGGCGATCGGGGTGAACCTGGGCGGTGAGATCGCCCGGATGTTCATGAAGCTGCCGGTCGGCGGCGAACGCCCGTCGCTGTACCCGGTCGTGCCGCGCCGGGCGGCCAAACGCACCCGCGGGTTCTGACCGCACGTTGGACCGGTGTTGGGCTCCGGGCCATGTCACGGCAGGCCGCACGCAGGACCAGGAACGAAGGTAAGACGCATGACCACACTGCTGGACGGCTACCGCGAGCACATCGTCGCCGCGCACAAGCAGCCGTTGTTCCTGCTGCTGGTCGGCTTCATCACCTCCTTCGTGTTCATCCGGTTCAGCGTCCGGATGATCCGCGCAGAGGTGCGGTGGTGGTTCGGCAACGTCACCCCCGGCGGCCTGCACATCCATCACATGGTGTTCGGTCTGGGCTTCCTGCTGGTCGGCGGCGTCGGGGTGTTCGCCACGTACGGCGGGCACCCGTGGATCGACTGGTTCGGGCTGGTCTTCGGCATCGGCTGCGGCCTGGTGCTGGACGAGTTCGCGCTGATCCTGCACCTGGACGACGTGTACTGGAGCGAGCAGGGCCGCAAGTCGGTGGACGCGGTGATCTTCGGGATCCTGTTCACCGCCCTGCTGCTGGTCGGGTACGTGCCGCTCGGCGTGGTGCCCAGCCAGGAGACCAGGTGGGGCCTGATCACGGTGATCTCGGTGAACGCCCTGGCCTCGGTGATCACCCTGATCAAGGGCAAGATGTGGACCGGCCTGCTCGGCATCATGGTCCCCGGCCTGTCCTGGATCGGGGCGATCCGGCTGGCCCGCCCGAGCAGCCCGTGGGCCCGCTGGCGGTACGCCACGCGCCCGCGCCGCCGGGCGCGTGCGCTCCGGCGCGAGCGCCTGCTGCACCGGCGTGCGGACCGGGCCCGCACCTGGCTTTTCGACCTGATCGCCGGCGCCCCCGACAAGGTGCCCGCGAACCATCCCGCCGCCCATCGGGTGGCCGAGCGGATGTCCGCCCGGGCCACCGCCCACCTCGACGCGCACGCCGCCCGGGCCCTGGCCCGGCGTCAGGCGCGGCTGGCGGACCGCCGCTCGGCGGCCGCCGCCGGGGCCGCCCCGGCGGCGGTGGGCGGGGCGTACGGCGCGGGCGACAGCGGTGGGGGCCCGTCCCTCGGGGCGCAGCAGCGCCGTCGCGCGATCCGGGCGGGGCGCAACCGGACGTACGCGGTTCGTCCGACCGGGGTGGAGCACCGGTCCGGGCGACACCCTCACCTGCGTCCGCACACCCGCCGGATCCATCGGTAGTTCGTATACCTGGTGCGCCTGACTGAAGGTGACTGGCGGTCGGATCATCTGATGGTCACCCGCGCGGCGGAGTGCGTTCGAGGTGTGAAAAGCGCTGGAGTTGAGAACATGATCGACGAGTGACCGTTCTGTCATGTGATGGGATGATTCGTCGGACCTGCTCCGCCCGGCCGCCCCGCCCGAGCGCCGCGGACCGTCCGCCGCCGTCCCCTCCGGACCCGTGAGAAGGGGATGTCTCGTGGCGCGCAGGCTCCTGCCGACCCTCCTGTTGTCCCTCACCGCCCTGCTCGGGCTGCTCCCCGCAGCCCAGGCCGCCCCGGCGGACCCCGAACCGGCCGCCGGCCCCGCCCGGACGGAGGACCCGTACCCCACCACCGGGGAGATCGACCGGGCCCGCGCCGAGGCCGACCGCACCGCCGCCTCCGTCACCGCCATCGAAGCCGGCCTCGCCGCCGCCCGGACCGAACTCGACCAGGCCGGCCGCAGCGCCGAACAGGCCGTCGAGGCCTACAACGGCGCCCAGCTCGCCCTCGTCCGGGCCCGCGCCGACGAGACCGCCGCCGCCCGGCGCGCCACCGCCGCCGAGGCCGACCGCACCGCGGCCGCCGAGGACGCCGCCCAGCTCGCCGCCGAAACGTACCGCCAGGGCGCGGGCGCCGCCCTCTCCGCCCTCAACGCCCTGCTCGGCGCCCACGGCCCGCGCGAAGCCGGCGACCGCGCCGCCGTGATCGGCGTCGCCAGCGACCGCACCCGGCAGATCCTCGACGCCGCCACCTCCACCGCCGCCGCCGCGACCCGCGCCTCCGCCGCCGCCCGCGCCGCCACCGAGACCGCCGAGAAGGCCGCCACCGAGGTCGGCGCCGCCAAGGCCAGGGCCGAGGCCCGGCTCGCGGCCCAGCAGGAGGCGGTCGTCGCCGCCGACCGCCGCCGCGAACAACTCCTCACCGACCTGGCCGCCGCCCGGCACACCACCGTCGACCTGGAACGCCGGCGCAGCGAGGCCCTGGAGGCGATCGCCGCCCGTGAGGCCGAGGCCGCCGCCCGCGCCGCCGCCGAGAAGGCCGCCGCCGAAGCGGCCGCCGCGGCCGAGGCCGCCGCCAAGGCCACCCCGGCCGCACCCCCCGCCGCCGACCGCCTGTGGTCCGCCGAGGGCGCCGCCGCCGCCATCGCCTTCGCCCGCTCCAAGATCGGCCTGCCCTACATCTGGGGCGGCGAGGGCCCGGCCGGCTACGACTGCTCCGGGCTCACCATGATGGCCTGGCGCGAGGGCGGCAAACAGCTCAACCACTTCGCCGCCGACCAGTACGCCGAGAGCACCCCGGTCAGCTACCGCCAGCTGCGCCCCGGCGACCTCGTGTTCTGGACGGACACCGGCCGCGCCGTCGACATCCACCACGTCGGCCTCTACATCGGTGACGACCAGATGATCGAGGCCCCCCGCGTCGGCATGCCGGTCAAACAGGCCAGCCTCTGGATCATGGGCACCCCCGACTTCTACGCCCGCCCGTAGGTCCTGTCCGGCAAGATCGGCCGGACAGGGCCTAGCGCCCCGGCTCGCGCCGGGGCTGTCGGCGGCAGGCGCTAGCGTGGCCGCGTCGATCACTCGGGAGGAGACGCGATGAGGCTGCGGGACGTCGAGGCGGGGGACGTCGGGGCGTACGTCCGGATGCGGTGCGACGCGGTGATGATGGCCGAGCTGGGCGGGCCGCTGCCGGAGGAACGGGTGCGGGAGCGGCTGCGCAAGGACGTCGTGGAGGTCGCCGAGGACCGTTCGTGGATCAAGGTGATCGTCCCGGACGGCGCCGGGCCGGAGGTGGTGGCCGGCTCCGTCACGCTCTGGTCGCACGAGGAGGACGGCGCCGCCGTGGCCGAGATCGGCTGGATGGTGCTGCCCGAGTTCCAGGGGCGCGGCCTCGCCAAGGCGGCCGTCCGGGAACTGCTGGACGCGGCCGCCCGGGACGGCCGGTGGGGCCCGGTGCACGCCTTCCCGGCGACGGCCAACGGCCCGTCCAACGGGATCTGCCGGTCGCTCGGCTTCCGGCTGCTCGGCGAGCTCGACGTCGACTTCGCCAACCGCGTCCTGCACTGCAACCACTGGGTGGTGGTGCCGGGGGAGCACCGCGCATCGGGCACGGAATAAATGGGATGCCGCCCGAAAGCGGCGCCCGTACGGTGGCCCGATGGGCAACACAACCGATGACGGGGCCGTCGACATCGTGAACGGCCTCCAGACCCGCGCGATCGCCGAGAGCGAGGTGGCCGCGTGGGACCGGGCGCTCGCTCTGGGCTTCCTGCGCTCGCACGCGGAGAGCACGGCCGACTTCCGCCGCCGGCAGTGGGAGCCGGGCCGGATGCTGGCCGGCTTCGACGGTGACCGCTGCATCGCCACCTTCCGCAGCTTCGACGTCGAGTTGACCGTCCCGGGCGGGGCCACCGTCCGGGCCGACGCCGTCACCGCCGTGACGGTCAGCGCCACCCACCGCCGCCGCGGCCTGCTCGGCACGTTGATGCGCCACGACCTCGCGGCCGCCGCCGAGCGGGGTTCGGCGGTCGCCATCCTGATCGCCGCCGAGTACAACATCTACGGCCGCTACGGCTTCGGCCCGGCCACCCGCGGCCACGGCTGGAACATCGACCTGCACCGCACCCGCGGCCTGCGCGACGGCCTGCCCACCGTGCCCGGCGGGCGGATCGACTTCGTGACCATGGAGCAGGCCCGCGAGCTGGGCCCCGACCTGCACGAGCGCTGGCGGCGCACCCAGCCGGGCGCGATCGCCCGCGACGAGCTGTGGTGGAAGCGGAACACCGGCGAACTCCAGTTGCCGGGCCACGAGTTCAAGGAGCCGTTCGTGGCCGTCCACCGGGACGCCGACGGCACGGTCACCGGCCTGGTGGCCTACCGGGTCGACGACGCCTGGGACGGCAGCTACCCGAACTGCACCCTGACCGTGGCCGACTTCCTCGCCCTCGACCGGGCGACCGCCGCCGAGCTTTGGCGCTTCGTCCTCTCCGTCGACTGGGTGCGCAAGGTCGTCGCGGAGAACATCGGCCCGGACGACCCGCTGCCGCTGCTGCTCCAGGAGCCGCGCGCCGCCACCCCGTACGTGGACAACGCCGACTTCACCTGGCTGCGGGTGCTGGACGTGGCGGCCGCGTTCGACGCCCGGACGTACGGCGCGCCCGGCCGGGTGGTCCTGGAGGTCGAGGACCGGCTCGGCTACGCCTCCGGCCGCTGGGCGATCGAGGTCGCCGCGGACGGCACCGGCCGCTGCACCCGGACCACGGACGACGCCGACCTCGCCCTGGACGCCTCCGAGCTGGCTTCGCTCTACCTGGGCGGCGAGACGGCGCCCCGGCTGCTCGCGGCCGGCCTGCTCACCGAACTGCGCCCCGGCGCGGCGGTCGCCGCCGACCTGCTGCTGCGCACGCCGCTGCAACCCTGGAACCCGGACGGCTTCTGAGCGGCGCCGTCACGGCCGGGGGGCGGCCGCGGGTATTTGGGGGGGGCCCGCGCGGGGGCGGCGGGGGCGCGGGGGGGGGTTTTGTTGGGGGGTGTTGACAAATTGGGGGGGGTGGTTT
>NZ_JBHWIR010000013.1:26108-38683 GCF_042731835.1 Kitasatospora sp. NPDC059817
CGGCACCCCCGCACCCCGGCGGGTTGGGCCCGGGCGCGGTCCGGCGGGGGGCGGCCCCGCATTACTGCGGTCCGGCCCTCGGCGCGTCCGAGCTGCCCGCGGGCGGGTTACTTGACGGCGGTTTTCCCAATGGTCGGCAGGATGAAGTCCTGAATGAGCCCCTTGGCATCGCGGACAATCGGGCGGAATACCCGATAACGCGAGAGGTTGATCACCCGGGCCGCCATGGGGGTGGACCGGCGGACGAATTCCCGTGTCCGCTCGGTGTCCTCGGTCCGGTCGAAAACCCAGTAGAGCACCACGACCATCAGGTGCAGCCAGAGCACGTCGGGCAGCAACTCTCCCAGCTCGGCATCCAGCTTGGGCGCCAGCTCCGAGCCCTGCAGCACGTCGCGGAACAGTTCCACGGCGGTCGCCCGGGCCGGGTGGGACTCGTTGGAGAACGGGCTCAGCGAGCTGGTCGGGTCGGCAGCGGTGCGGAAGAACTGGGCGGCGAACTCGTGGTACGGCGCGGCCGTGTCGAGCCAGGAGGTCAGCGCGATTTCCAGGCGCTCGGCAAAGTTCCGCGTATTGGCCATGCGATTCCTGGCCTCCGCCGCATGGTCGTACGTCATTCGGTCATAGAATCCCTGAATTAGGAATTCCTTCGCCGAAAAATAATAGTAAGCATTGCCGACCGAGACGCCCGCCTCGGTGGCGATCGCGCGCATGGTGGTCTTCTCGTAGCCGCGCTCCTGGAAGAGCCGCATCGCGGTCTCCAGGATCAGCGCCCGGGTCTGCTCGCTCTTGTCGGTCTTCGGCTGCGCCCGACCGCCGGGCATGGGCCCGCTGTCGGTGCCGGGCCCGCTGTCGGTGCCGGGCGCGGCCGCCGGGTCGGTCGCGGTGTCGGCTGCAGGTTCGGTCGGGGTGTCGGCCGGGGTCGCGGCCGCACCGCTCGTGCCGTCCGTTCGGTTCGTCGCTGCCAGGTCGTCCACGGGCACGAGCCTAACCGGAGACGAAGCTCCAACCCGTGTCGGTGGACGCGGCACCGGGCGTCCCCTCCGTGCTCGGTGCCACATCCACCACCCCCGCCATTTCGAACGCGTTCAAAATGATGTGAGCACTGTAGAGGTTTCGCTTGAACATGTTCAACTCCAATCTGTGGGAGGCTCGTCACATGATCAGTCCCGTGCAGACCACCATCCGGCGCGGCGGAGCGCAGGACGCCGCGGCCGTCGCCGACCTGCACGCCCACAGCTGGAGCACCGCCTACCGCGGGATCGTCCCCGCGGACGCACTCGGCGACGGACTGCCCGTCCAGCGGCGCGAGCTGTGGGAGCTGCGGCTGACCGTCGACTACGGCGATCCGGCCGCCGAGCCGGAACTGCTGATCGCCGACCAGGCCGGGGAGACGGTCGGGTTCATCTACCTCGTCCCGCAGCCGGACGGCCGGGTACTGGTCGACAACCTGCACGTCCGCCCCGGCCGGACCGGCGGCGGCATCGGCCGCGCACTGTTCGCCGCGGCCCGCGCCCACGTCGCCGAGCGGCACCCCGGGGCCGAGCTGTACCTGGAGGTGCTGCGCGACAACATCCGCGCGATCGCCTTCTACGAGCGCGAGGGCGGTGTACGGACGCGGGTGCAGGAGGGCGTGTTCCCGGGCGGGTACGTGCTGCCCGAGTACGTGTACAGCTGGCCCGCCGAGAGCCTCGCGGCGCAGGCGGTGCAGGCTCAGCCGACGTCGTAGACCGTCACCGGCACCCCTCGGTGCCGGCGCCGGAACGCGGCCTCGGGCTCGGGCCAGCGTCTGGACAGCGCGAGCACGAAGCCCTTGCCCCAGCCGCCGAGGTCGTTGCAGACGTGCGCGATCACCTTCACGCCCTTGCCCTGCGGCGCGGTGGCATCGCCTCGGACATAGGTGATTTCCGCCATGCCCCGAACGCTAGACCGAGGTACTGACAGTCCGCTCGGCACTTTCCGCCGGGGCCCCGGCGGCGTGCAGGTGCCGTCGCCCGGCCAGGGCGATCAGCAGGGCGAGCGCGGCGGCGCAGGCCGGCAGGGCGTAGCCGGTGCCGGGGGCGGCGTGCTCGGCGACCGCGCCGGCGAGCGCCGCGCCGCCCGAGATGCCGACCACGATGCCGGACACCGCGATTGCCATCCCCTCGTTGAACTGCCGCCCCGGCAGCAGTTCCTGGACCAGCGTCATCCCGGTCACCATGGTCGGCGCGGTGGCCGTGCCGGCCGCGAACAGCGCGACCCCGAGCAGGCCGAGCCCGGCCCCGCCGAGTCCGGCTGCGAGCGGCAGCAGCAGCCCCCCGGCCATCGCCGCGGCCCCGGACAGGAAGCGCACTCCGGGTGACCGACGCGGCGTCAGCAGCCCGAACACCAGCCCGGCCAGGCAGGATCCGCCCGCGACCAGGGCCAGCAGCGCGCCCGCCGCCGCCTTGTGCCCGAGCGCGTCGGCGTACGCCACGGTGGTGATCTCGGTCGAGCCGAAGACGACGCCGGTGGCGAGGAAGGCGAGCAGCAGCACCCGCAGCCCGGGCACCCGCAGCGGCGAGCCGTGGCGGTCGCCCTCCGAGCGGGCGGGCAACGGTGGTTCGGTGCGCCGCTGGGCCGCGAACAGCAGGGCGCCGGTGGTGCCGAGCGCCCCGGCGGCGAGCAGCCCGGCCTCCGGGGCGACCGCCGTGCAGAGCGTCATCGCGAGGACGGGCCCGGCCATGAAGCAGAGCTCGTCCAGGGCCTGTTCGAGGGAGTTGGCCAGGTGCCGGGCGGCCGGGTCGGCCCGGTACAGGTGTGCCCAGCGGGCCCGGGCCATGCCGCCGAGGTTGGGCGCGGCCGCGCAGGCCGCCCAGCAGGCGTAGAGCGTCCAGTCGGGTGCGCCGAGCCGGAGGCAGAGCAGCAGGGCGGCGAGCGGGGCGGCGTTGTAGAGCGCGGCCGGTACGGTCACCCGCGCCTGCCCGTACCGGTCCACCAGCCGCCCGAGCAGCGGCATCCCGATCGCGCCGGTGATCAGCCCGACGGCCGAGACGGTGCCGGCCAGCGCGTACGAGCCGCGCCGTTCGGCGAGCAGGACGACCAGCGAGACGCCGTTCATCGACAGCGCGAGCCGGCCGAGCAGCCCGGCGAGGGTGAAGGCGGCGGCGCCGGGGGCCGCGAACAGCCGCCGGTAGGAGGTGAGGAGGGCGCGCGAGGGCATCGGGCTCCTGGGGAGAGTGAGGGGGACGCCCATCAGCCTCCCGTCGGTGCCGGGCGGCGGTCCAACACCTGTTCCGCCGCATTCACAGCAGGTTGTTGTTAATCTGCCGCCCATGCCCCGTGACCTGCACCCCCGTCTGCTCCGCGGCTTCGTCGCGGCCGCCGAGAGCCTGCACTTCGGCCGGGCCGCCGGGCGGCTGCACGTCGCCCAGCAGGCGCTCAGCCGGGACATCCGGACCTTGGAGGGGCTGCTCGGCGACGCGCTGTTCACCCGCACCACCCGCAGCGTCGAACTCACCCCGGCCGGGCTGCGGTTGCTGCCCCGGGCGCGCCGGCTCCTCGCCCTGCACGACGAGATCCTGGCGGGCGCCGCGGCCCGGCCGCTGCTGGTGGACCTCAACAGCGACGTGACCGGCCCGGACCTCACCGCCGACCGGGTGCTCGAACGCGCCCGCGCCGCCTGGCCGGAGGGCGAACTGCTGGCCCGCTTCCACGGCGGCCTCGCCGCGGCCGCCGCCGAACTGCTGGCCCACCGGCTGGACGTGTCCTTCGGCCGGTTCGCCGGACTGCCCGCCCCGCTGCGCGGCCAACTCACCCAGCGGCCGGTCCGGTTGGATCAGATCTCGGTGATGATGGCGGACACCCACCCGCTGGCCGGCCGTCCGGTGCTGCGCGTCGCCGAGCTGACCGGGCACCCCGTCGACGTCTGCGCCGGCAACCCGGCCACCACCGAGTGGGCCGACCTCGGCGCCCGCCTGCTGCGCGAGCACGGCCTGACGCCGGCCGCGCCGTACGTGCCGCCGGTGGGTTTGGACGAGACGGCCCGCTACCTGGCCCGACACGGCGATCCGATGCTGACCACCGTCGGCGGGCCGAGGATTCCGGGGGCGGTGACCGTGCCGCTGGTGGAGCCGGTGCCGCTGAGCCTGGTCAGCCTGGTGCACCGGCCCGGTGAGCGCCACCCGGGGCTGGCCGCACTGGGCGCCGCGGCCGCCGGGCTCGGTGCGGCCGAGGGCTGGCTGCGGCGGCCGGCGGGCAGCTGGCTGCCGGCGGCGGACGCGGCGCTGCTCGGGTGACCGGGCCAAGTGCCGCGGCCGGGTGAGGGCCGGGTGACGGGGGCCGCCGGGACGCGACACCGCCCCTGCCGTCGGGGGTCGGCAGGGGCGGCGGGTGGGCGGACCGGGCCGCGCGGCGGGTCCGGTGGCCCGGGTGGCAGTCGTGGACGGCCGGGTCAGGCAGCCTTGACGGCGGAGATGTCGAAGCTGAGCTTGACCTTCTCGCTGATCAGCACGCCGCCGGTCTCCAGGGCCGCGTTGTAGGTCAGGCCGAACTCGGTGCGGTCGAGGACGGTGCTGCCCTCGAAGCCGACCCGCTCGGCGCCGTAGGCGTCGGTGGCGCTGCCGGTGTACTCCAGGTCCAGGACCACCGGGCGGGTGGTGTCCTTGATGGTCAGCTCGCCGCTCATCCGGTACGTGTCGCCGCGCAGCCGCTCGGCCGAGGTGCTGCGGAAGCGGATCTCCGGGTAGGTGTCGGCGGCGAAGAAGTCGCCGGTGCGCAGGTGCTCGTCGCGCTGGGCCTGGTTGGTGTCGATGCTGGCGACCTTGATCACCAGGTCGGCGGAGGAGTTGCCCGGGGTGCTGCCGTCCAGGTGCAGCTTGCCGTCGTACTCGGTGAAGCGGCCCTTGACGTTCGTCACCATGGCGTGGCGCACCGAGAAGGCGACCTCGCTGTGCGTGGTGTCGATGGTCCAGTCGCCGGTCAGGTGGGCGAGGTCCGGGCCGGCCGGGGTCTCGGCGACGGCGACGGCGGTGGGGGTGGCGGGCTTGGTGCGGTTGAACAGGCCCATGGCTCCTCCTCGGGTCCGAAGCCATTTGTTTAGGCTTCAACTTGTTGGTTTCAGCGTAGGCCGCTTTCGTTCAAATTTCAACCACAGTCGTCGGCGTTTCGCGAAAGACTTGGCGGAGCGGCACTGTCGGACCGCCCGGTTAGGCTGCGAAGGACGGTTCCGCCGACCGGAAGGCCTCCCGCATGTTCGTCCTGCACGCGCTCTGGCGGGCGGGCGGACGGCTGGCCCTGTGGGCCGAGGACGCCCGCGCCCACCCGGGCACCGCCGAGCCCCGCCCCGACCGGGCGGCCCCGCGCGCCCACCCCTACGCCTGCCCGGCCGGCGAACTCGCCGCCGTCCTCGGCGGCATCGGGCCCGGCCTCGGCTGGCTCGCCGGCCAGGCCCCCGAGCGCTGGGCCACCCTGCTGCTGCCCACCACCGGCGCCCTGCCCACGCCCTCGCCCGACCTGCCGGTCACCCCGGTCCGGGGCGCGGCCGTCCTGGCGCCCTGGCGCGTCCCCGCGCTGCTCTTCGACACCGGGGCGGCCGCCCAACTGCTCGGCGAGGTCTTCGACCCGCACTGGGCCGTCACCAGCACCGATCTGCCCGGCACCGGGCGCGTCGAGGTCGTCCAGGGCCCCTCGCTGCGCTGGCTGACCGGCGTGCACGACCTCGCCTGGCGAACGGTCGGCCGGGGCCGGGTGCTGCCGCTGCCCGTCCTGGCGGACGGCCGCCCGCAGGCCCGCTGGCGGCCCGACCCCACCCCGGCGGGTCGCCGGGAGGCCGCCGCACTGGCGGAGGGCTGCCCGCCCGTCCTGCTGGGGGAGTGGCCGGCGGCCGGCGCCGGCACCGGCGAGGCCCTGCTGGACGCCGCGCTGGGCGCACTGGTGGACGCCGAGGCCCGGGCCGCCCTGGCCGGCACGCCCCCGCTGGGCCCGGGCGACACCCGGACCGGCGGTGCCCGAACCGGCGACGCCCGAACCGGTGGCGCTCCAGCCGACGCCACGACGGCCGCTGCGGTGGGGACCGCTGCCACGACGGCCGCCGCGGTGGGGGCCGCCGCCGAACGCTGGCTGCACGCCCTGACCACCCCGGACGGCGGCCTCACGGAGGTCCGGTCCGAGGGCTTCGCCGAACTGCGCCGCCGACTCGCCGCCTGGTACGCCGCCGCCGAGCCCACCGCGCCCGCGCTCCGGCTCTGCTTCCGCCTGCTGGAGCCGCTCGGGCCCGACCCGGACGACCCCGAGGGCCGGCCCTCCGACGACGCCTGGCAGCTGGAGTTCCTGCTCCAGGCCGTCGACGAGCCCTCCCTGCTGGTCCGCGCCGCCGACCTGCACGAAGGCGGCGCCGCCCACGCCGCGCTGGCCCGCAAGGCGCCGGACCCGGCCGACGTCCTGGTCACCGAGCTGGCCCGCGCCGCCCACCGCTGGCCGGCCCTGGACGGCCTGCGGCACCGCTCCCGCCCGGCCGCCCTGCTGCTCGACCGGGCCGGCGCGCTGGACTTCCTGCGCACCGCCGCGCCCGCCCTCGCCGAGGGCGGCTTCGGCGTGCTGCTGCCCGCCTGGTGGCGCCGCCGGCCCAGGCTCGGGCTCGCCCTGCGGGCCACCACCCCGCCCGCGCCGGGCACGCTCGCCGTCGCCTCCCAGGTGGACCGGGACGCCGTGGTCGCCTTCCGCTGGCAGGCCGCGCTCGGCCCGGAGGGGGCGCCGCTCACCGAGCAGGAACTGGCCGAACTCGCCGCCGCCAAGCAGGGGTTGGTCCGGGTGCGCGGCACCTGGCTGGAGGCCGACCCGGAGCAGATCGCCGCCGCGCTCGCCTTCCTCGCCGACCGGCGCGACGGCGTGCTGGCCACCGCCGACCTGCTGCGGCTGGCCCTCGACCCGGAGGCGACCGTCGCCGGGCTGCCCGTCACCGCCGTCCGCGCGGACGGCCCGCTCGGCGACCTGCTGGCCGGGCGCGCCGCTCCGGCCCCCGCCCCCGCGCTGCCGCCCGACTTCCGGGCCACCCTGCGCCCCTACCAGGAGCGCGGCCTGGCCTGGCTGCGGGCGATGGCCGGGCTCGGCCTCGGGGCCGTGCTGGCCGACGACATGGGCCTCGGCAAGACCGTCCAGACGCTCGCCCTGCTGGCCACCGAGCAGGCCGAGGGCGCGGCCGGCCCCACCCTGCTGGTCTGCCCGATGTCCCTGGTCGGCAACTGGCAGCGCGAGGCCGAGCGCTTCGCCCCCGCCCTGCGGCGCCACGTCCACCACGGCTCCGGCCGCCTCGGCGCCGACCAACTCGCCGACGCCGTACGGGGCGTGGACCTCGTCATCACCACCTACGGGCTGGTCCAGCGCGACCTCGCCGCGCTGCGGGCGATCCGCTGGCGCCGGGTGGTCGCCGACGAGGCGCAGTACGTCAAGAACGCCGGTACTGCCCAGTCCCGGGCCGTCCGTGCGCTGCCCGTCACCCGCCACCGGATCGCCCTGACCGGTACCCCGGTGGAGAACCGGCTCGCCGAACTGCACGCCGTCCTGGACTTCGCCAACCCCGGGCTGCTCGGCCCGGCCGAGCGCTTCAAGGAGCGCTACGCGATCCCGGTCGAACTGCACCGCAGCCCCGAGCGCACCGCCGAACTCCAGCGCCGTACCGCCCCGTTCGTGCTGCGCCGGCTCAAGTCCGACCCGGCGGTGGCCGCCGAGCTGCCGGCCAAGCAGGAGATGACCGTCTGGTGCAGCCTCACCGCCGAGCAGGCGGGCCTCTACCAGGCCGTGGTGGCCGACCTGCTGCAGCGGGTCGAGGGGATCCGGGGTGTGGAGCGGCGCGGCACCGTGCTGGCCGCGATCGGCAAGCTCAAGCAGGTGTGCAACCATCCGGCCCAACTGCTGCACGACGGCTCGGCGTTGGGCGAGCGCTCGGGCAAGGTGGCCCGGCTGGCGGAGCTGCTGGAGGAGGCGCTGGCCGAGGGCGACCGGACGCTGGTCTTCACCCAGTACGCCGAGTTCGGCACGATGCTGCGCCCGTACCTGGCCCGCCGGCTCGGCGAGGAGGTGCTCTACCTGCACGGCGGCGTCCCCCGGGCCCGCCGTGAGGAGATGGTCGAGCGCTTCCAGTCCCCGGACGGGCCAAGGGTGTTCCTGCTCTCGCTGCGGGCCGGCGGCACCGGCCTCAACCTGACCGCCGCCAACCAGGTGATCCACCTGGACCGTTGGTGGAACCCGGCGGTCGAGGAGCAGGCCACGGACCGCGCGTTCCGGATCGGCCAGCGCCGGGACGTCCAGGTCCGCCGACTGGTCTGCGTCGGCACCGTCGAGGAGCGGATCGACGAACTCCTCGCCGCCAAACGCTCGTTGGCCGCAGCGGTGGTGGGGGAGGGGGAGCGCTGGCTCACCGACCTGCCGGTCGAGGCGCTGCGTGAACTGGTCGCGCTCACCCGTGAGGACGCCGTCGCCGAGGAGGACGCATGACACCTGGCCGCCCCGCCCCCGTCCCGCCGGGGAACGCCCCCGCCGGTAACGCCCAACCCGCCCCCGCCCCACCCGGTAACGCCCAACCAGTGAACGCCCCCGCCGCGAACGCCCCCGCCGTGAACGTCGCCGCCTACTGGGGCGGCGGCTTCACCCTGCGCCCGGCCCCGCCCGGGCCCGAGGGGGAGCCCGACGAGCCCTCGCTGCGCCGCCTCGGCCGCTCCGGTGTCACCGTGCGCGGCCGCGACCTCGCCACCCTGCTCACCCCCGCGTACGAGGCGTTCCGCGGCTGACGAGGCCTCGGCCCGCCGCCGCCCGTGCGGTAGCGTCGGAGCGGTGACCGACACCCTCGCCGACCCCGCCCTCGACGACTTCGAGCGGCACCGCCGGATGATCTTCGGTATCGCCTACCGGATGCTCGGCAGCGTCGCCGACGCCGAGGACCTGGTCCAGGACACCTGGCTGCGCTGGAGCGGGGTCACCGGCCCGGTCGCCAACCCGGGCGGCTACCTGGCCCGGACGGTCACCAACCTCGCGCTCAACCGGCTCGACTCGGCCGCCGTCCGCCGCGAGGCCTACGTCGGACCCTGGCTGCCCGAGCCGCTGGTCGCCGAGCCGGACGCGGCCGCCGACGTCGAGCGCGCCGAGACGGTCTCGTTCGCCCTGCTGGTGGTGCTGGAGAGCCTGTCCCCGCTGGAGCGGGCCGTCTTCGTCCTCAAGGAGGCCTTCGGCTTCTCCTACCGGGAGATCGCCGAGGCGCTGGAGCGCACCGAGGCCGCCTGCCGGCAGGTCGGCAGCCGGGCCAAGGCGCACGTCCGGGCCCGCCGGCCGCGCTACGACGCCCCGCCGGAGCTGCGCCGCCGCGCCACCGACGAGTTCCTCGCGGCCTGCGTCGGCGGCGACCTCAACCGGATGCTGGACCTGCTCGCCCCCGACGTCACCTCCTGGACCGACGGCGGCGGCGTGGTCCGCGCCGCGCTGCGCCCGGTCACCGGCGCCGACAACGTAGCCCGCTTCCTGCTCGGGGTGCTCGGCCAGCTGGGCGAGGGCGCCGAGCTCCGGCCGGTCCTGGTCAACGGCCAGCCCGGGCTGCTGGTCACCCAGGACGGCGCGATCGACGCCGTCTCGGTGTTCGACTTCGTCGAAGGGCCCGACGGACGGCCCCGGATCGCCGAGCTGCGCATCGTCCGCAACCCGTCGAAGCTTGCCCACCTCGTCGGCCGGGCTTGACCCTCGACCTGGTCGAGCCCGCAGAGTCACCGGCATGGAGAGCGAGCTGCACAGCATCGGCGAGCTGGCCCGCGCCAGCGGCCTGGGCGTCGGTACCCTGCGCTACTACGACGGCGCCGAGGTGCTCACCCCCGCCTGGGTCGACCCGCAGACGGGCTACCGCTGGTACCGGCCCGGCCAACTCGCCGACGCCCGGCTGCTGGCCCGGCTGCGCCGGGTCGGCCTGCCGCTGGCCGGCATCCGCGCCGTGCTCGGCGCGGCGCCCGGCTCCGGCACGGCCGCGCGGGTGCTCGACGCGCACCTGCGCCGGCTGGAGGAGGGCCTCGCCGACGCCCGCCGCGAGCTCTCCCTGATCCGCGTGATGACCGACCAGAGGGAGCAGCCGATGACCACCACCCCCGCCGAAGTCCGCTTCACCGTTTCGGCCGAGGAACTGGCCGCCGCACTGGACGCGGTCCGCTTCGCCGTCGGCGGCGACCCCGGAACGCCGGCGCTCGCCGGGGTGCTGTTCGAACCGGACGGCCCGGTGCTGCGCCTGGTCGCCACCGACCGCTACCGGATGGCGCTCGCCGAGGTGCCCGCCACCACGGCGCCCGACCGGCCGGACGGCGGCACGATCGTCCCCACCGCCCTGGTCGACGCCCTGCGTGCGCTGCTCGGCGCGGGCGCGGGCGCGGGCGCGGGCGCGGCCGACGCCGAGGCCGAGGTCGCGCTGACCCTCGGCGGCGGCCTGGTCCGGGCCGAGACCGGCGGCCACCGGATCGAGGGCGCCGCCCTGGACTTCGACTACCCCGACCACCGGGTGCTGACCCGGCTCGAACCGGAGCACCGGATCGACCTGTCCGCCGCCGAACTGCGCGGCGCCGTCGAGACCGGCGCCACCCGCACCCTGCCGTCCGGCCCGAACGGCGCGGACTGCGCGGTCACCGTCCTCACCCTCACGGCGGACGGCCGCCTGGCGGTGGCCGGTGCCGAGCCCGGCCCCGGATCCGCGTCCGGAGACCTGAGGGTGGCGGTCAACCGCGACTTCCTGCTGGACGCCCTGGGGGTCGGCCGGCCCGAGCAGCTGGTGCTCGAACTCGGCGGCCCGATCGCCCCCTTGGCGATTCGCACGCCGGGCCGGGAGGGCACCTTCTCGCTCCTGATGCCGGTCCGCGTCCCCGACCTCGGCTGAGCCCGCCCGCCGTTTGCTGTGGTTAGCATCCTGCTTGCATCTGCAAGCAGGATGTTGCAGTCTGCGGGTATGGCCTCACTGAACGTCGGCTCGCTGGGCGAGTACATCCGCGAGCAGCGCCGGAACGCGCAGTACTCACTGCGCCAGCTGGCGGAGGCCGCAGGCGTGTCGAACCCGTACCTCAGCCAGATCGAGCGCGGGTTGCGCAAGCCGAGCGCGGAGATCCTGCAGCAGATCGCGAAGGCGCTGCGGATCTCGGCGGAGACGCTGTACGTCCAGGCCGGGATCCTGGAGGAGCGGCGCGGTGAGGGCCTGGAGCTGCGGGCCTCGATCCTGGCCGATCCGCTGATCAACGAGCAGCAGAAGCAGGCGTTGCTCGCGGTCTACGACGCCTTCCTGAAGGAGAACGCCGTCCAGCGGGGCGCGGTGGCCGAGCGGCTGCCCGCGGCCGGTACCGACACCGGCGTTCCACCAGCCTCCGGCCCGACGACCGACGGCTCAGCCACCCAGAACACCCACCGGGAGGACCGGTAAGCATGCCGATCACCGACGAGATCAAGAAGACCCTCAGCGACCCGACCCCGCTGTACGCCATCGCCGGCGCCGGGGACCTCGCGTACGAGAAGCTGCGCGAGGTGCCGGGCCGGGTGGAGGCGCTCACCGCGGACCGCAAGGGCGCGCAGGAGAAGGCCACCGCCCGGTTCCAGGAGGCGCAGACGAAGCTGGCCGAGGCGCAGGCCAAGGTCACCGAGACCGTCACGACGCTCCCCGTCGACCTGCGGACCTTGCAGGAGCGGGCACAGGGCTTCGCCCTCCAGCAGGTCGGCCGCGCGGTCGAGCTGGCGGTGAAGGCCAAGGAGACGTACGACGAGCTGGCCGAGCGCGGCAAGGTCGTGGTGGACCGGGCCCGCCCGGGCGCGCCCGCCGGGCCGGGGCAGCCGGCCGAGGAATCGGAGCTCGCCCGGGCATCCGAGCCGGTCGAGGCCGAGCTGGTCGAGGACGACATCGACACCCTGGCCACCGACCCCCTGGCCGCCGACACCTCGGCCACCGACACCCGGCCCGCCCCGAAGAGGGCCGCCCGCGCCCGGAAGACCACCGACCGCGCGGAGTGAGGGAAGGGCCGCCGGACGGGGCACATCCGGTGACCGCAGGACGTTGACAGGAGAGCGGACGGTCGACCGTGCCAGGATGGGCGGCGGCCGGAGCGCCGGAGGCGAGAGACAGAGGAGAGCGTGATGGGCGGAGTGGCCCAGATTCTGGACTTGGCCTATCTGAACCCGATCTGGTGGCTGTCCGTCGCCATCCTGGGCTTCAAGCTGTTCGCCCTGGGCGACGCGGTCACCCGCCGTGAGGACGCCTACCGGGCGGCGGACAAGAAGACCAAGCCGTTCTGGCTGGCGATCCTGGCGATCGCCTTCGGCTGGGACCTGCTGTTCGGGGTGAACTTCTTCACCGGCATCGGGACGCTCGCCGGGCTGGTCGCGTCGATCGTCTACATGGTGGACGTGCGCCCGGCGATCCGGGAGCTGACCGGTGGTGGAGGCCGTGGCGGCCGCAGCAACACCGGTCCGTACGGCCCCTGGTAGGCCGCGCGATCGGACGGCGATCGGGCAACGATCAGGCAACGGCGAGGCCCGGGCGGGGAGTTCACCCGCCCGGGGGGGGCGCGGCCCCCCGGCACTCGCGGACGGCCCCGGACCACCCGAGGCACAACAGATGC
>NZ_JBHWIR010000013.1:38693-57171 GCF_042731835.1 Kitasatospora sp. NPDC059817
GCCGCCCCGCCCCCGCCGCGCGCCGCCTCCACCCCACCACCCCCGCCCGCGGGGGGGGGGCGGCCCCCCCCCGCGCCCCCCCGGCCGTACCCGGCTCCAGTCGGATCCGGCCGGCTCAGCCGAGGATCAGCTGCATCGGGTTGCGTTCCAGCAGCAGCACCGCGACGTCGTCCGTCAGCGCGCCGCCGTTCAGCTCCTCGACCTCGGCGATGGCGCTGTCGACGAGCCGACCCCGGGTGAGCCCGGCGGACTGGTGGTCGCCGATGAGGTCGGCCAGCCCGTCCTGGCCGAGGCGGCGGGAGCCGGCCCCGACCCGGCCCTCGATCAGCCCGTCGGTGTAGAGCAACAACCGCCAGCCGGGCTGCAGTTCGAGCTGCTGGGCGGGCCACGCGGCCTGCCCGTCGTGGCACGGCAGCAGGCCGAGCGCCGGACCGGCGAGGTCGGCGGGCAGGGTGACCGGCTGGTGGTCGCGGCCGAGCAGCAGCGGCGCCGGGTGCCCGGCGAGGTAGAGCCGGGCAGGCTCGCCGGCGCCGAGCGAGTCGAGGCCGCCGCTGGCGCCGCCCGGCTCGATGACGAGCATGCAGAGCGTCGCGAAGATCTCGTCGCTGCGCCGCTCGTGTTCCAGCACGTGCTGGAGGGTGGTCAGCAGGGCCTCGCCGGTGAGGCCCGCGAAGACGAGGGTGCGCCACGCTATCCGGAGGGCGACGCCGAGCGCGGCCTCGTCCGGGCCGTGGCCGCAGACGTCGCCGATCACGACGTGGACGGTGCCGTCGTCGGTGCGGACGGCGTCGTAGAAGTCGCCGCCGAGCAGGGCGCGGCGGCGACCCGGGCGGTAGCGCCGGGTGAAGGAGAGGCCCGCGCCGTCGAGCAGCGGGGTGGGCAGCAGGTGGCGTTGGAGGCGGGCGTTCTCCTGGCCGCGCAGTTCGGCCTCGACGAGGCGGCGCTGCGACTCGTCGGCGCGCTTGCGCTCGACGGCGTAGCGCAGGGCGCGGCCCAGCAGCGGGCCGTCCGTCGCGTGCTTGATCAGGAAGTCCTGGGCGCCCGCGGCGACGGCGGCCGCGCCCAGTTCGGCGCCGGCCGCGTCGGTGAGCACCACGACCGCGGTGTGCGGGGCGCGGCGGAGCAGTTCGTGCAGGCCTTCGAGGCCGTCGGAGTCGTCGGACGGGTGCGGCAGGTCGGCGGGTGCGGCGAGGTCGAGCAGCACGCAGCTGAAATCGCTGCCGCGGGAGCGCCCGCGCCGACTGCCGGACGGGGACACGGCGAGCAGTTCGGTGGCCTGTTCCAGCCCGCGGGCCCAGTGGATCTCGATCGAGGTGCCGCTGTCGGCGACCGCCGCCTTGATCAGCTGGGCGTCGGAGGCGTCGTCCTCGATCACCAGCAGTTTGAGCGGCGCGGTGCTGCTGGCGGCTGCGGTCGCGGCGGCGGGGGCCGAGGTTCGTCCGCTCTGGGGCCGGGGGTGCGGTATCGGGGGAGCGGCCGTCACCGGGCCGGCCGGCGTCGGGCCGGTCAGGGACGGGCGGTTGCGGGCATGGTCAACGGGGGCGCCGGCCTGGGCGCCCGACAGGCTCGTGGCACCAGGTGCCCGCCCGTCTCCCGTTGCGGGCATCGGTGGTTCCTCCCTTTCCCCGAGTGCGTAACGGTCAGCGCCCGTCCGCAGTGCCCGCCTGGCACCGTGCGCCGGGGAACTTCTCGCGACCATAACGTGATCTCCGGGGATTTCTCTGGCCGACCGGCGCCGTTGTGGTTTTTGCCACGCCGGTGGCGGTGCGGTGATCTGACTCGGACGACGGCTGGGATCCCCGCGTTGGCGGGGAAGGAAAGGGGACGGGCGATGGTGACGCGGATCACCCTGGTCGAGGGTGATGTCGGGGGCCGCAGGTGGACGCCGTGGCGCCGGGCGGCGACGGCGTACGGGCGGGTCGTCCGGCGGCGTCCATGGTGACGTGATGGGGCGTCAACACGCCAGTGGTATTCGATAACTCGTTCGAGTGAATGCGGCGGGTCGCTCACCCGCACCGGCCCCGGTCCGCGCCGGCGACCCCGGCCGCGCGAACCGCTACGGCGCGAGCGCGCTCCACGGCACCGTGACCTCGCCCTGCCGCCACCGCCCGCGCGCGTCCACCAGCGGCCAGTCGCCCGCCAGCGCCGTGCAGGCCGCCACCCAGCGCTGCCGCGCCCCGAACGCCCCGTACGGCGCGGCCGCCGCCCAGGCCCGGTCGAAGTCGGCCAGGAAGGCGTGCACCGGCCGGCCCGGCACGTTGTGGTGGATCAGCGCCTTCGGCAGCCGTTCGGCGAGGTCGGAGGGCTGGCCGAGGCCGCCCAGCCGGGCCGCGAAGGTCACCGTCCGGGGCCCTTCCGGGCCGAGCGCGACCCAGACGTGCCGCCGCCCGATCTCGTCGCAGGTGCCCTCCACCAGCAGCCCGTCCGGGGCCAGCCGGGCGCAGAGCCGCTCCCAGACCCCGGCCACCGCCGACTCGTCGTACTGCCGCAGCACGTTGGCGGCCCGGATCAGCTGGGCCGGCGCGCCGCCGTCCAGCGGGACCTCGAAGCCGCCGCGCCGGAAGGTGAGCAACGGCGGTTCGGCGTACGGCAGCGCGGCCGCGACCCGCTCCGGCTCGATCTCGATCCCGACCACCCGGACGTCCGGGCGCACCGTGCGCAGCCGCCCGGCCAGTTCGACGGCCGTCCACGGCGCGGCGCCGTAGCCGAGGTCGACCGCCACCGGCGGGCGCCCGCCGGCGCGCAGCGTGCGGCCGAGGGTGTGGGCGATCCAGCGGTCCATCCGCCGCAGCCGATTGGTGTTGGTGGTGCCCCGGGTGACCGTCCCCACCGGCCGTCCGGTCCGCCCACGGGCGGGTGCGGTCGCGGAGTCGAAGGAGGCAGCCATGCCTGGAAGGGTAGTCGGGTCCGCGTCGGCACCGCTGTGACCTGGGACGTCATCCCGTCCGGCATCTCGTCCGCCGGAGCGGGAATGCCGGACGCGGGCCGGGTGGTTGGCTGTCTGGTGGTGATGTGTGCCCGGGACGGGGCAGCGCACACCGGACAGCGGGCGGCCCGTGCGCGGGCCGCCGAGACGGGCCGCACAGAGGAGGCTTCAGCCAGGTGATCCAGCACCCCGTCCGTTCGGTACGCCGTGCCCAGCCCGCCGCGCCCGCGCGGGGCCGGCTCCAGTCGCTCGTCCCGGGCCGCCGCCGCCCGCGCCGGATAGCGATGCTGAGTGTCCACACCTCGCCGCTGCACCAGCCCGGCACGGGGGACGCCGGCGGGATGAACGTCTACATCGTCGAGCTGGCCAAGCGCTTGGCCGCGCTCAACATCGAGGTCGAGGTGTTCACCCGGGCGATCTGCTCGGACGACGCCCCCACCGTCGAGCTGGCCCCCGGCGTGCTGGTCCGGCACGTCACCGCCGGCCCGTACGAGGGCCTGCTGAAGGAGGACCTGCCCGCCCAGCTGTGCGCCTTCACCCACGGGGTGCTGCGGACGGAGGCGGGCCACCGCCCCGGCCACTACGACCTGGTGCACTCGCACTACTGGCTCTCCGGGCAGGTCGGCTGGCTGGCCGCGCAGCGCTGGGGGGTGCCGCTGGTGCACACCATGCACACCATGGCGAAGGTCAAGAACGCCGCGCTGGCCGAGGGGGACACGCCCGAGCCCGCGGCCCGGGTGATCGGCGAGACCCAGGTGGTCGAGGCGGCCGACCGGCTGATCGCCAACACCACCGAGGAGGCCGCCGAGCTGGCGCTGCACTACGCCGCCCGGCCGGACCAGCTGGCCGTCGTCCACCCCGGCGTCAACCTGGACGTCTTCCGCCCCGGCGGGGCGTCGGCGCGGGCCGCCGCCCGGGCCCGGCTGGGCCTGCCGCAGGACGCGGCGGTGCTGCTCTTCGCGGGCCGGATCCAGCCGCTGAAGGCCCCGGACGTGCTGCTGCGGGCGGTCGCCGAGCTGCTGGCGCGCCGCCCGGGGCTGCGCGAGCACCTGCTGGTGCCGGTGGTCGGCGGTCCGTCCGGCACCGGACTGGCCCGGCCGGAGAGCCTGCACAAGCTCGCCGCCCAACTGGGCATCAGCGACGTGGTGCGGTTCCACCCGCCGGTCGGCCAGGCCGAGCTCGCGCAGTGGTACCGCGCGGCGACGGCGCTGGTGATGCCCTCGTACAGCGAGTCCTTCGGGCTGGTCGCGCTGGAGGCGCAGGCCTGCGGCACCCCGGTGGTTGCGGCCTCGGTCGGCGGCCTGCCGGTCGCGGTGCGGGACGGCGAGACGGGCACGCTGGTGCACGGCCACGACCCGGTGGCCTGGGCGCACGCGCTGGAGCCGTACGTCACCGACCGGGCTCTGGTCGCCCGGCGCGGCGCGGCGGCGGCCCGGCACGCGGCCGGCTTCGGCTGGGACACCGCCGCGGCCGGCACCGCCGAGGTGTACGCCGCCAGCCTGGCCCGCCCGGCCGGCCGTTTGGCCGCCGCCCGGCGGCGGCTGGCCTGACCAGGGCCTGACCGGGGCCTGGTGCGGCCGGACCACGAGTCGGCTGCGGCCCGACTGCGGCGGCCGGGGGCCCGCACCGCTGGTGCGCGCCCCCGGTACCGCCGAGTAACGTCACCCCCATGGCAACCCGCACCAAGGACGAGGCCCTGACCCTCCTGCGCACCGCCCTGGACGACGCCGGAGCGGCCTGGGAGCCCGCCGCCACCGACCCGTACACGCTGGTGGTGACGCTCCCGGGCACCCGCAAGCTGAGCACCGCCTGCGCGCTGCGGGTCGGCGACCACACCCTGTCGGTGAACGCCTTCGTGATCCGCCGACCGGACGAGAACCACGAGGCCGTCTACCGCTGGCTGCTGGAGCGCAACACCCGGCTGTACGGCGTCGCGTACGCGATCGACCCGCTCGGCGACGTCTACCTGGCCGGCCGCCTGCCCCTGGAGGCGCTCACCCCGGACGCCGTGGACCGGCTGCTCGGGACGGTGCTGGAGAACGCCGACGAGCCGTTCAACACCCTGCTGGAGCTGGGCTTCGCCTCGGCGATCCGGCGCGAGTGGGAGTGGCGGACCAAGCGCGGGGAGTCCACCCGCAACCTGGCCGCCTTCGCGCACCTGGCCGCTCCGGCGGCCGACTGACCCGGCAGCGGGGGCGGCGTCCTCAAATGCCCGCCGGAGCCTTCTCCTCGGCGGCGGGCACCGTCTCCTCCGTCACCGTCACCCCGGTCACCGCGACCTCGGTCACTGCGGCCTCCGGCACCGCGACCTCCGTCACCGCCCCGGCGCGGCCCGCCGTCGCGTCCGTGCGCCGCCCGAGCACCACGTGCCCGGCCGCCGCGACCGTGCCGCAGACCCCGCACACGACCCAGAGCACCGCGGAGCCGGCGTACTGCAGCAGCAGACCGCCGATCGCCGGGCCGAGGAACGAGGCGAGCGACCAGGAGAGCGAGTAGACGCCCTGGTAGCGGCCGCGCGCGTGGGTCGGCGCCAGTTCGGCGACCAGGCCCATGATGGTCGGCGCGTTCAGGACCTCGCCGACCGTCCAGACCGCCACCGAGAGGGCGAACAACCACGCGGACGACCCGGCCAGAGCCGCCAGCCCGAAGCCCCAGCCCGTGATCAGGCAGCTGGCTATCAGCATGGCGGTCCGGGAGCGGGTCTCCATCCACCGGGTGAGCGGGATCTGGAGCACCACGATCAGCAGCCCGTTCAGGCCGATGACCAGCCCGTACTCGGTGGAGCTGATGCCCGCGGCGCCCATGTCGACGGCCAGGGTGGTGCTGCCCTGCTGGAGGATCAGGGCGAGCAGCAGGTTGAGCCCGACGACGGCCATGAACCGCCCGTCCCGGAACACCGCGCCGAGGCCGACCGCCGGCTCGTCCGCCCCCTTCCCGTGCCGGGGTGACTCCTGCGGCTTGGTCTCGGGGATCCGGATGAAGATCACCACCGCGCACACCAGCGTGGAGAGCGCGTCGAGCAGGAAGAGCGTGAGGTAGCCGTGGGTGGCGATCAGGCCGGCCACGGCGGCGGAGAGGCCGAAGCCGATGTTGATCGCCCAGTAGTTCAGCGAGTACGCGCGGACCCGGTCCTCGGCCGGGACGAGGTCGGCGATGATCGCCGAGGTCGCGGGCCGGGTGGCGTTGTTGCAGAGGCCGACCAGGAAGGCCACCGTGGCGATCGCCACCTGGCCGTCCGTGAAGCCGAGTACGGCGGTGAACAGCGCGGTGCCGAGCTGGGCGGCGACCAGGGTCGGGCGTCGGCCGATCCGGTCGGTCAGCACGCCGGCGCCGATCGCGGCGACCGCCGAGCCGAGGCCGTAGAGGGAGGCCACCAGGCCCGCGTAGGAGGCCGAGTAGCCCCGGTTGGTGGTCAGGTAGAGCGCGAGGAAGGTGAGCACGAAAGCGCCCAGCTTGTTCACCAGTGTGCTCACCCAGAGCCACCAGAATTCCCGTGGTAGCCCGCCCACCGTCTCCTGTATCAGCCTTCGGATCCGGGGGTTGGTGAACAGGGCGACGGGCATGTGGGGGGCTCCCGGGGCAGGCGTCCGCCGAGCGGCACGGGCAGGTCCGGTCAGCCGACGTATGTAAGTGTCAGATAGGCGGTGCACACATTACACATCTGCCGTAGGTCCGGACCAGCGCTTTTCCTGCCTCCACTAAGCTGGGGGCCATGGCTGACACGACGTACCGACTCATCCTGCTCCGCCACGGCGAGAGCCAGTGGAACCAGAAGAACCTGTTCACCGGTTGGGTCGACGTCGACCTCAACGAGAAGGGCGAGAAGGAGGCCGCGCGCGGTGGCGAGCTCCTGGCCGCCGAGGGCCTGTTCCCGGACGTGCTGCACACCTCGCTGCTCCGCCGTGCGATCCGCACCTCGCAGATCGCCCTGGACAAGGCCGACCGCCACTGGATCCCGGTCAGCCGCAGCTGGCGCCTGAACGAGCGACACTACGGTGCGCTCCAGGGCAAGGACAAGGCCCAGACCCTGGCCGAGTTCGGCGAGGAGCAGTTCCAGCTGTGGCGTCGCTCGTACGACACCCCGCCGCCGGTGCTGGCCGATGACGCCGAGTACTCGCAGGCCGGTGACGCCCGCTACGCGGACATCCCGAGCGAGCTGCGTCCGCGCACCGAGTGCCTGAAGGACGTCGTCGACCGGATGCTCCCGTACTGGTACGACGCCATCGTCCCGGACCTCGCCGCCGGCAAGACCGTCCTGGTCACCGCCCACGGCAACAGCCTGCGCGCGCTGGTCAAGCACCTCGACGGCATCTCCGACGAGGCCATCGCGGGCCTGAACATCCCGACCGGCATCCCGCTCGTGTACGAGCTCGACGCCGACTTCAAGCCCGTCGCCAAGGGTGGCCGCTACCTCGACGCCGACGCTGCCGCCGCGGCCATCGAGGCGGTCAAGAACCAGGGCAAGAAGTAAGCCACTTGCCGACACGGCCCCGCCTCCCGGTTCGCCGGGGGCGGGGCCTTCGTCGTTCAACCGGCCTGTGCGGAAGCCGAGTTGAGGTTGGGTTCGGCGGTCGGATCCGGGCTCGTCCCAATAGTGGTTCAGACCATTGACGGGTGGCGGAGTCCGCTCCTACGGTGAGGGCGCCGGACTGCCGCAGGCATGCCAAGGATCTCCCCGTCCCGGCCGCCGCACCCCCACGCGCGCGCGTCTGCGTCCCGGCGCACTCTCCATCCACCCCCACGGAGGAGCATCATGCGCACACGTCACATCGTCGGGGCGGTGGTCGCCGCGCTCGCGGTGCCGCTCACCCTCGCCGTCCCGGCGCAGTCCCACGGGTACATCTCGACGCCGCCCAGCAGGGCCGCGCTCTGCGGAGCGGGCGGGGTGTCGTGGGACTGCGGCGACATCCAGTGGGAGCCGCAGAGCGTCGAGGGCCCCAAGGGCTTCCCGAACGCCGGGCCCGCCGACGGCACCATCTGCGCCGGCGGCAACTCCCGCTTCGCCGAGCTGGACGACCCGCACGGCGGCGCCTGGCCGACCACCGCGGTGACGGCGGGGCAGCAGCTCACCTTCACCTGGACGTTCACCGCCCGGCACGCGACCACCGACTTCCGGTACTACCTGACCAAGCCGGGCTACGACGCGAGCCAGCCCGTCACCCGGGACAGCCTGGACCTGACGCCCTTCCTGATCGCCCCGTACGGCGGGAAGCAGGTGCCCAGCACGCTCAGCCACACCGCGACCGTCCCGAGCGGGCGCACCGGCCACCAGGTCGTGGTCGCGGTCTGGACGATCGCCGACACCGGGAACGCCTTCTACTCCTGCACCGACGTCCAGTTCTGACGCCCGGGGCGGCACGGCGGACGCCGTGCCGCGGACGCGCGGCACCAGGACGCGCAACGAGGTGCACGGCCGACGGAAGGCCGTGCACCTCGGGAACTCCTTGGCGGCGGACCGCTCAGTGGCCGCCGCAGCAGCCGCCGTCCGCGCCGCCGCACTGGCAGGGCGCGCCGGACTGGCAGCCGCAGCCGCAGCCGGGGCCGCAGCCGCAGCCGGCCGCGAGGACGGGCAGGAGCTTCGGGGTGGGCGGCTCGACGGTTTCGTGGGCGCGTGCCGGTCGGGTGGGGTTGGCCTTCATCGAGCTGTTCCCTCCTAGTGACGGGCACAGTCCTGTGCCCCCAACGTCGAGTGAAGCCGCCGATCGGAGGGAGCGTCAACGGGCGCGCAGTGGTGGGATGTACGGGTCGTCGTGCGCCCCCACCACCCCTGTCGCAGGTTTACTCACCCTGTGGGGGGAGCGGCCGCCCCTTGAAGCCCCGAGCCCCGAGCTGCCGAGCCCCGAGGCGGCCGCACCGCACCCGCACGAGGTCACTCCGCCGCCGCGGCCTCCGAGGAGGCCACGAACTCGGCCACGTGCTCGCCCGTCACCAGGTACACCACGCGCTTGGCGACCGACACCGCGTGGTCCGCGAAGCGCTCGTAGTAGCGGCCGACCAGGGTGATGTCGACGGCGGTCTCGATGCCGTGGTGCCAGCGGTCGTCGATCAGGTGCGACAGCAGCTCGCGGTGCAGGGAGTCGATCGCGTCGTCGTCCTGCTCCAGCTCCAGGGCCTTGTCGACGTCCTTGGTGGCGATCACCAGGCCGGTCTTGGCCACCAGGCGCTGGGCGAGCTGGCCCATCTCCAGGACGGTGGAGTGCAGGTCGCCGGGCACGGCGGAGTCGGGGTAGCGCATCCGCGCGACCTTGGCGACGTGCCGGGCGAGGTCGCCGCAGCGCTCCAGGTCGGAGCTCATCCGCAGCGAGGTGACGACGATGCGCAGGTCGGTGGCGACCGGCTGCTGGCGGGCGAGCAGGTCGATCGCGCGGTTCTCCAGCTCGTGGTGGAGGTCGTTGATCTTCTCGTCGGCGGCGATCACGCTCTCCGCCAGCGCCAGGTCCGCGTCGAGGAGTGCGGTGGTGGCCCGGCCCAGGGCCGAGCCGACCAGTCGGGCCATCTCGACCAGGCTGTCGCCGATCGCATCGAGTTCCTCGTGGTACGCGTCGCGCATGCTCTCTCCTCAGTAGCTGTGTCGGTGGCGGTGCCGACCGGCCGGCCCGTCCGACGATCGTCTTGTCGTCCGGGTGACCGCTGCTGGTGGCGCGAATCGTACGCGCACACCTGAGACGGCGGCCGGTGGTTCGGCCCGCCGCCCACTCCCACACGGGCTGCATGGCCAACTCTGGGCCGTCCGGGCGACGATGCACGGCCGGTGTGGTGAATCAGCGGCCACGTGAAGGTGAATTCTCGGCAACGCGTGGCCGATGCCTTGATCGGGCCCTTGGGGAGTGCCCTGGCCGTGCGCTTACGCTGGCCACATGGACGTGAACGTGGCCGCCGCCGCTGCCTGCGCCATAGCCGGGCTCGGCGTCGGCCTCACGGCCTCCATCGCCTTCCGTTGGAGCGAGCGCGAGCAGGCCAGGGGCAGGTACGGCGGCACCAGCAGCAGACACCACGGTCGGCACCAAGGGCTGGGCGCCGGCACCCCGGAGCCCCCGCTGCCGCCGGGGGTGGACACCGTCCTCTCCGTCCTCCGCTCCTGCGCGATCGTGCTGGGCGAGGGCGACGAGGTGGTCAAGGCCAGCTCCGCGGCGTACGCGATGGGACTGGTGCGCGGCGGCGCGGTCGCCGTGGACCAGATGCTCTCGCTGGCGCGCGCCACCCGCCGGGACGGCGAGATCCGCCAGGTCGAACTGGAGGTGCCCCGCCCCGGCGTGGCCCGTGCGGGCGAGCCGCTCGCGGTCTCCGTCCGGGTCGCCCCGCTGGGCTCCCGGCTGGTGCTGGTGCTGGTCGAGGACCAGACCGAGCGCCGCCGGGTGGAGGCGGTCCGCCGGGACTTCGTGGCCAACGTCAGCCACGAGCTGAAGACCCCGGTGGGCGCCCTGTCGCTGCTCTCCGAGGCGGTCGCCGACGCGTCCGACGACCCGGAGGCGGTGCAGCGCTTCGCCGGCCGGATGCAGATCGAGGCGACCAGGCTGGCCAGCCTGGTCCAGGAGATCATCGACCTCTCCCGGGTGCAGGACGACCGGCTGATGGTGGACCCGGAGCCCGTCGCGGTGGACGAGCTGATCGCCGAGGCGATCGACCGCTGCCGCCAGCAGGCCGCCGCCAAGCAGATCCTGATCACGGCCGGCGGCATCGCCGGGCTCTACCTGCACGGCAACCGCGGCCAGCTCGCCGCGGCACTCGGCAACCTGGTCGAGAACGCCGTCAACTACAGTCCGCCCCGTACCCGGGTCGCGATCGCCACCCGCCGGATCTCCAGCGCCGCGGCGCTCGGGGAGGCGGACGGCGAGCTGATCGAGATCTCGGTCACCGACCAGGGCATCGGCATCTCGGAGAAGGACCGCGAGCGCGTCTTCGAGCGCTTCTACCGGGTCGATCCGGCCCGCTCCCGGGCGACCGGCGGAACCGGCCTCGGCCTGTCCATCGTCAAGCACGTCGCCGCCTCGCACGGCGGCACGGTCTCGGTGTGGAGCGTCGAGGGCCAGGGTTCGACCTTCACCATCCGCCTGCCCGCCGGGCAGGCGCCCGAGGCCGACGACCTCGACGACACCGACGACACCGGCGCCCGCGATGCCACCGGCGGCCGTGGTGCCGCCGCCGCGCCCATCAGAACCCTCACCACGGACCGGACGGCCACCACAGGCCGCACGGACCGTCCGCTCCCCACGGGGGAGCGGGAACACCCCCTGTCAGACACAACCCCCCAGCTTGCCCCGGAGGCCTGATCGTGACCCGAGTACTGGTGGTCGAGGACGAGGAGTCGTTCAGCGACGCCCTCTCGTACATGCTCCGCAAGGAAGGCTTCGAGGTGGCTGTCGCCGCCACCGGCCCCGACGCCCTGGAGCAGTTCGAGCGCAACGGCGCCGACCTCGTCCTGCTCGACCTGATGCTGCCGGGCCTGCCGGGCACCGAGGTCTGCCGTCAGCTGCGGGTGCGCTCCAACGTGCCGGTGATCATGGTCACCGCCAAGGACAGCGAGATCGACAAGGTGGTCGGTCTGGAAATAGGTGCGGACGACTACGTCACCAAGCCCTACTCCACCCGTGAGCTGGTCGCCCGGATCCGGGCGGTGCTGCGCCGCCGCGGTGAGGACGGCGGTGCCGGCGAGAACGGCGGCGGCCCGGGTGCCCTGGAGGCCGGCCCGGTCCGGATGGACGTCGACCGGCACGTGGTGACCGTGGACGGCGCCAAGGTCGACCTCCCGCTGAAGGAGTTCGACCTGCTGGAGATGCTGCTGCGCAACGCGGGCCGGGTGCTCACCCGCATGCAGCTGATCGACCGGGTCTGGGGCGCGGACTACGTCGGCGACACCAAGACCCTGGACGTCCACGTGAAGCGCCTGCGGGCCAAGATCGAGCCGGACCCGGGCGCCCCGCGCTACCTGGTCACGGTCCGCGGCCTGGGCTACAAGTTCGAGCCGTAAACCGCGGGCGCGGACAGACGCGGAAGGCCCCCGCCGGCAGTCGCCGGAGGGGGCCTTCGCGTTGGTGTCCGGCAGGCCCGGGAGGGCCCGCCGGACGCCGGGTGGTGCGTCAGTGGGCGCCGGCGGACTGGGTGGCACCCGGGGTGGTGGAACTGGACGGTGCGGGCGCACCGGTGGTGGCCGGGGCGGCCGGGGTGGTGGTGCCGGCGGCCGGGGTGGTCGCGGCGGTGGCGCCCTTGGTGGGCGCGGCCGCCGGGGCCGGCGTCGGGCCGAAGCCCTTGTAGAGGCCCGCGTTCGGGCTCACGCCGGCCTGGGCGTCGACCTTCTGGCCGTCCTTGAAGGTGAACGAGGTGGGGGTGAAGCCGCCGACCTGGACGCCGACCGAGGCGACCTTGGCGGACGGATTGCCGTTGCCACCGATCGCCACGGCGCCGCCGGCCGGGACGACGATGGTGGACAGCGGGGCGCCCGCGGCGTCGGAGAACGCGGCGGTGGCACCGTTGCCGACGGTGATGGACTGCAGCTCCGCCGGGGTGCTGCCCGTGTTGGCGATGTTGACGGTCACGTTGGCGGGACCGTTGTGCTCGCCCGAGGACTCGTCCCCGGTGACGACCACGATGTTGTTCAGCCGAAGGTTCGTTCCGAGGGTTGCCGCCGCGTTGTCGGGCTTGACCTGCAGCGTGTCCGGCGTGTTGCCGGCGGCGCAGGACGACAGCGAGGCGATGGCGATGGCGGCGATGGCGGCGATGCTGCCGCGTCGAAGGCTGCGGCTCACGGCGGCGGCTTCTCCTAAGTCAACGTGTCGATAGGTCAGGTCTCAGATTATCGACCTCGCTTATGCGCTCCTCACGGGGTGGTCCCCGTGTCGCACTCCCGGGGTTCGCGGGGCGGCCGTCCGGCCGCACTTGTGGCGTGTCCGGGTCACTCTCGGGACAAGCTTCGACCAAGATCGAATAACGATGTGGATACGGCCCGATAAACGGTGAAAACCCAAGATCCAATCATGGTTTCCAGGGTGTTGCGCAAGGTTTCGCCGAACGCTGGAACCGCCTCCGACCTGCGGGAAGCCTCCCTCGAACACCGGTCGCAGCACGTCATGGGGGTCCTTGTCAAGCCCCGAGACCGGCCCTGACCTGCGAAAACGCCCTTCGGGTGCGCTGAAAAGCGTGTTATTCTGGAAAGCCACGGAAGGGGTCCTGTCACATGACGTTCAAGGTTGGCGACACGGTGGTCTACCCCCATCACGGGGCCGCGCTGATCGAGGCCATCGAAATTCGCCAGATCAAAGGTGTGGACAAGACCTACCTGGTGCTCAAGGTGCAGCAGGGAGACCTGACGCTCCGCGTGCCCGCTGAGAACGCGGAGTTCGTCGGCGTGCGCGATGTAGTCGGCCAGGAGGGTCTGGACCGGGTCTTCGAGGTGCTGCGCGCACCGTACACCGAAGAGCCGACCAACTGGTCCCGTCGCTACAAGGCGAACCTGGAGAAGCTCGCCTCTGGCGACGTTATCAAGGTCGCCGAGGTTGTGCGCGACCTCTGGCGCCGTGAGCGCGAGCGCGGCCTCTCGGCCGGCGAGAAGCGGATGCTCGCGAAGGCGCGCCAGATCCTCGTCAGCGAGCTCGCGCTGGCGGAGAACACCAACGAGGACAAGGCGGAGACGCTGCTCGACGAGGTGCTGGCCTCGTAGCGCAGTCGGGCTGCCGCCCACCGCTCACAGCGCCCGGTGTCGGCGCGCCGCTCCCAGGACGAAGCGTCCCGGGGTGGTGCAGTGGCACTTCGGGCGCTGAGGCGTGTCCGGACGACGCCCCCGCCCCGAGCCGGTCCAGGCCCGGCAAGACCGTTTTCCGTCCTGCAAGACCGATTCTGCGGGATTGTGCGGCGGACGGTTGGACCGTAATTCTTCGGAAGGGGCCCGTAGCGCCCGCCGGGCACGCCAAGGCCATACCCACTTCTCCGAAGGAGTGAAACCTGAACGCCTCAGCAGCAGTCGCAGCAGCAGTGGTGCCCGCCGCCGGACGCGGTGAGCGGCTGGGGCCCGGTGCCCCGAAGGCCCTGCGGGAACTGGGCGGCGTGCCGCTCCTGGTGCACGCCGTGCGGGCGCTGGCCCGCAGCCGGGCGGTCGGCCTGGTCGTGGTCGCCGCGCCCGCCGACGGGGTGGCCGAGGTGGTCGCCCTGCTGGACAGCCACGGGCTGGACGGCAAGGACATCCGGGTGGTCGCCGGTGGCGCCACCCGCCAGGAGTCGGTCCGGCTCGGCCTGGCCGCGATCCCGGCCGAGGTGGAGATCGTCCTGGTGCACGACGCGGCCCGCCCGCTCGTCCCGGTCGAGGTGGTGGACGCGGTGGCGGCCGCCGTCCGGGCCGGGGCCGGGGCGGTGGTGCCCGCGGTGCCGCTGGCCGACACGGTGAAGCGGGTCGAGCCGAACCCGGGCCGCCCCGAGCCGGTGCTCGACACGCCCGACCGGGCCACCCTGCGCGCGGTCCAGACCCCGCAGGGCTTCGACCGGGCCACCCTGGTCGGGGTGCACGCCAAGGCGCTGGCCGAGGAGGCCGCGGGCGCCGCCGACGCGCCGCCGGTCACCGACGACGCGGGCCTGGTGGAGCGCTACGGCGGCCAGGTCGTCGTGGTGCCCGGCCACGAGGAGGCGTTCAAGGTCACCCGTCCACTGGACCTCGTGCTCGCCGAGGCCGTACTCGCCCGCCGGAGGGCCGCCGATGCCTACTGACCCGCTGACGCCCGCCGACCGGGCCCCGGCCCCCGTGCTGCCGCGCGTGGGCATCGGCACCGACGTGCACGCCTTCGAGGCCGGCCGCCCGCTCTGGGTGGCCGGACTGGAGTGGCCGGACGCCGGGGTCGGGCTCTCCGGGCACTCGGACGCCGACGTGGCCGCGCACGCGGCCTGCGACGCGCTGTTCTCGGCCGCCGGGATCGGCGACCTGGGCGCGCACTTCGGCACCGACCGGCCGGAGTGGGCCGGCGCGTCCGGGGTGAAGCTGCTCGGTGAGGCGGCCCGGCTGGTGCGCGCGGAGGGCTTCGAGATCGGCAACATCGCGGTCCAGGTGGTCGGCGTCCGGCCGAAGATCGGCAAGCGGCGGGCCGAGGCGCAGGCCGCGCTGTCGGCCGCGGCCGGCGCGCCGGTGTCGGTGTCCGGCACCACCACGGACGGCCTGGGCCTGACCGGTCGGGCCGAGGGACTGGCCGCGATCGCCACGGCCCTGGTGTACGAACGGCGTTGAGCCGGGCGCGGTCGGCAGGGCCGGAATAGGCGGGCCCTGACGAGTGTTCACCCGGCGTGGCGGTGGATCGGTCGGTAGTGTGCGGTTTCGGGCCCGGGCGGGGCTTCCCCTCGGGCCGTACCGCCGACGATGAGAAGAGGTTCTCGATGGGCGTCGAACTCTCAGGCCCCGCCAAGGAATTGCTCGACCGCAAGAGCTTTGCCGTGGTGTCCACGATCCAGCCCGACGGCAGCCCCCAGTCCTCGGTCGTCTGGGTCACGCGGGACGGCGACGACATCCTGTTCTCCACCGTCCAGGGCCGCCGCAAGCACCTCAACCTGGTGCGGGACCCGCGCATCTCGCTCGTGGTCAACCCGCCGGAGAACCCGTACGAGTACGTCGAGGTGCGCGGTTCGGCGACGATGACCACCGAGGGCGGCCGGGAGCTGATCAACGAACTGTCCCGCAAGTACCGCGGCGAGGAGTACGGGTTCGACGGCCCGGACGACGTCCGGGTGGTCGTCCGGCTCAGCCCGCGCAAGGTGGTCGGCAACATCTGACCGGCCCGCGCGGCCCGTGGTTCCCCGGGAGTGCTGCATATCATTCCCGGGGAATGTCGCGGGGCACCCCCTCCTGCCCACTACGCTTGACGCTGTGAGCATTCGCCTGTACGACACCAGCACCCGCCAGGTACGCGACTTCGTCCCGCTTGTACCGGGTTGTGTCTCGATCTACCTGTGCGGCGCTACCGTCCAGTCGGCGCCTCATATCGGGCACATCCGGTCCGGTCTCAACTTCGACATCATGCAGCGGTGGTTCGCCTACCGCGGCTACCAGATCACCTTCGCCCGGAACGTCACCGACATCGACGACAAGGTGATCGCCAAGGAGCGCGAGTTCGGCATCCCGTGGTGGCAGATCGCCTACGAGAACGAGCGGGCGTTCAACGACGGCTACACCGCGCTCGGTTGCCTGCCGCCGACCGTCGAGCCGCGGGCCACCGGGCACATCCCCGAGATGGTCGAGATGATGCGGGGGCTCATCGAGAAGGGCCACGCCTACGCGGCCGACGGCAACGTCTACTTCGACGTGAAGTCGTACCCGGAGTACCTCGCGCTCTCCAACCAGAAGCTCGACGACCTGCGCCAGCCCGAGGGCGAGGGCGAGACCGGCAAGCGGGACCAGCGCGACTTCGCGATGTGGAAGGCCGCCAAGCCGGGCGAGCCGAGCTGGGAGACCCCGTGGGGCCGCGGCCGGCCGGGCTGGCACCTGGAGTGCTCGGCGATGGTCCACAAGTACCTCGGCCCGGCCTTCGACATCCACGGCGGCGGGCTGGACCTGATCTTCCCGCACCACGAGAACGAGATCGCCCAGTCCAAGGCCTACGGCGACGCCTTCGCCAGCTTCTGGGTGCACAACGCCTGGGTCACCATGGCCGGCGAGAAGATGAGCAAGTCGCTGGGCAACTCGGTGCTGGTCTCCGAGATGGTCCAGCGCTGGCGTCCGATCGTGCTCCGCTACTACCTGGGCACCCCGCACTACCGCTCGATGATCGAGTACAGCGAGGACGCCCTGCGCGAGGCCGAGGCCGGGTTCGGCCGGATCGAGGGCTTCATCCAGCGCACCGTCGAGCGCTGCGGGGCGGTCGATGCCGCCCCCGAGGTGCCGCCGGCCTTCGCCGAGGCGATGGACGACGACCTGGGCGTTCCGCAGGCGCTCGCCGTCGTGCACACCGCCGTCCGCCAGGGCAACAGCGCCCTGAACGCGGACGACAAGGAGAACGCGGTGGCGCGTCTGGCCGAGGTCCGTGCGATGCTCGGAGTGCTGGGCCTCGACCCGCTCGACCCGCAGTGGGTCGGGGCGGAGCGCGGCGAGCCTGGGACAATGAAGAGCATGCACGGTGTGGTCGACTCGCTGGTCCGCCTGGTCCTGGACCAGCGGCAGGCGGCGCGTCAGCGCAAGGACTTCGCCACCGCGGACGCCATCCGCGACCAGCTCGGCCTGGCCGGGCTGGTGATCGAGGACACCCCGTCCGGCCCGCGCTGGACGATCAACAGCCAGTAACCCCATCTGACGATCGGGGTGAGGGTGGGCCGTACCGGACCGGTGCGGCCCTCCCGCATGACGTAGCGCATGCAGTCGGCCGCCGCCGGACAGAACGGGGCGGCCGGGCATGCCGGACAGACAGGAAGTACAGCCATGGCCGGCAACAGCCAGCGCAGGAACCGCCGCAACCCCGGATCGAAGAAGGGCGCGTCTGTCGGTACCGGCGGCCACAGCCGGAAGGCGCTCCAGGGCAAGGGCCCGACCCCGCCCGGAGCGGAGCGCAAGGGCCACCCGAAGCAGCGCGCCGCCAACGCCGCGGTCAAGCGCGAGCGGGACGCCAAGGCCCGCGCCGGCATGCGCCGCGCCGGCGGCGCCGGTCGCGGCGGCCGGGGCGGTGCGGGCAGCGCCGAGCTCGTCTTCGGCCGCAACTCGGTCGTCGAGGCCCTTCAGGGCGGCGTCCCGGCCACCGCGCTGTACGTCCAGCAGTTCGTCGACACCGACGACCGCGTCCGCGACGCCTTCCAGGCCGCCAACGACCGCGGCATCCCGCTGATGGAGGCCCCGCGCCCGCAGCTGGACCAGATGACCGGCGGGCTCAACCACCAGGGCCTCGTGCTCCAGGTGCCGCCGTACGAGTACGCGCACCCCGACGACCTGCTGGTCGAGGCCTCCGACTCGGGCCAGGACGCGCTGATCATCGCGCTGGACGGCGTCACCGACTCGCGCAACCTCGGCGCCGTGGTCCGCTCCGCCGCCGCCTTCGGCGCGCACGGCGTGGTCATCCCCGAGCGCCGCGCGGCCGGCATGACCGCCGGTGCCTGGAAGACCTCCTCCGGCGCGGCCGCCCGCCTGCCCGTCGCCCGGGCCACCAACCTCACCCGCACCCTGGAGGCCTACCAGAAGGCCGGCCTCATGGTGGTCGGCCTGGCCGCCGACGGCGAGGCCGAGCTGGGCGACCTGGAGCTGCTGACCGGTCCGGTGGTGATCGTCGCGGGCAGCGAGGGCAAGGGCCTGTCCCGGCTGGTCTCGGAGACCTGCGACATGCGGGTGCGGATCCCGATGTCCGGGCTGACCGAGTCGCTGAACGCCGGTGTCGCGGCGGGCATCGTGCTCTACGAGGCCGCGCGACTGCGCGCCAAGCGCTGAGCACAGCCGGTGTGCGGGGCACAGGGGAACTTCTGAATTCTCCGCAATCCGAGTGAAAAGCGGGGGGGGGCCCCCCCGCCCCCCAGCGGGTGTTGGGGTGAGTTTTAAAAATTTGCCGGCCAACACAACGGCGGTGTGGGTTTAAAAAAAGAAAGCTGCCGCGCGCAAACAAATAGTGT
>NZ_JBHWIR010000013.1:57181-59127 GCF_042731835.1 Kitasatospora sp. NPDC059817
CGCGCCGGCGCGGCGCGGGCCCCCCCCCGGCGCCGCGGGGGGGGGGGGGGGCTAGCTATTATTATCTTAAAAACCCAACCACACTTACCCCCCCGCGCGGCCCCCCCCCCCCCCCCCCGGCTTTTCTCATGATCATTTCAAGTATGCGCCGGACATCCACTCGGGAGAGTGTCCTAAGCGGTGGTCACCCGGTTAGACGGGCGTGGACACCAGAACACCTCGGCGCCCCCTGTTCGGCGGCGGCAGCACCGGGATAGACGCGGGCCCCGGCCTTGACACGGTCAAGGTGCCGTCCGACCCCGCGCGCCTCAGCATCACCCAGGCGAGCTTCCGGCTCCGGCTCGGCGCCCCGGTGGCGCCGCTGATCGAGGCCCCGGCCGGACTGCTGTCCACCGGCGCCGCGTTCGGCGACCCGTACGCCAACCAGGGCCTGATCCGCCGTCCGCTGGTCACCCCGCAGGTCGTCGTGCCCGCCTCCGCCGTCCCGGCGCTCGCGGGGGCCGCCGGGGGCGGTGCGCCGCGCCGCAAGGGCCGGGTCACCGCCGTCACCTGGACCGGGCAGGCGCCCCCCGGGGACCTCGCGGCCACCCAGCTGCTGGACGCCGTCCGGCTCACCGGCTCCGGGCCCGACGGCGGCGGCCCGGGCATGTCGGACACTCGGGTGATCCCGTCCTACTCGGGCGCCCGGACCGTCCCGCGCCAGCCGCGGGAGGGAGCCGGCACCGCCACCGACGCGGGCATCGGCCCGGTCGGCGCACCGCAGGGCTGGACCCCGAGCGGCGAGCTGCCCGAGGTCTCCGCTACGGCCGCCGAGGGCAAGCCGCCCTGGTACCCCGGCCGCCGGGTCGACCTCGGCCTGGTCCTGCTGCCGCTGCGCGCCGTCCTCGGCTCGCTGTCCGTCTACGCCGGGTTCAGCAAGCTCTGCGACCCGGTCTACTTCGACGGCGGCGAGCGCGGCTCGATGATGCGCTGGCTCGCCTCGCTGCACCCCTGGAAGGTCGCCGAACCGCTGCTGGCCTTCGCCATGGCGCACCCGGTCGGTGCCGGCCTGGTGGTGTCGTTCACCCAGGTCGTGGTCGGCGTGCTGACCGTCCTCGGCCTCTGGCAGCGGCTCGCGGCCGGAGCGGCGATGCTCCTCTCCGCCGCGCTGCTGTTCACCGTCAGCTGGCGGGCCGTACCGGTCTACGACACCCCCGACCTGATCTTCCTGGCGGCCTGGAGCCCGCTGCTGATCGCCGGAGCGCCGTTCGCCTCCCTGGACGGGCGGCTCAACCTGGAGGCCTGGCGGCGCTACGGCGCCGACGCGCCCGCCGCGCTGCGCCGCCGGGTGCTGCGCCGCGGCACGGTGGTCACCACGGTCGTGGTCGGGGCGACCCTGCTGCTCGGCTCGATGCTCGGCGCGGCGGTGCGCACCGGGGCCCGGACGCACCAGGCGCCGGCCCGTCCGGCCACCGACTACGGCACGCCGGTCTGGCCCAGCGGCGCCCCGACCGGCACCCCGGGCGGCCAGGGCTCGTCCACCTCGCCCTCGCCCTCGCCCGCCCCGCGCCCGGCCGCCCCCACACCGGGCCCGACCACCCCGCCCTCCTCCGCCCCGGCCACCCGCCCGGGCAGCCCGACGCCGAGCGGCAAGGGGCACTCCGCCAAGGCGGAGACCGGGGCCGGCACGACCCCGTCCGCCGCCGCGCCGTCCGCCGCCGCGCCGTCGGCCGGTTCCTCGCCCGCCCAGCGCAGCACCCCGCCCCCCGCCGGAACGGGGGCGGCGTCCAAGCCCAGCCCGAGCTCCGGGGCGAGCCCCGGGCTGCTCGGCGGGGTGCTGGGCAGCGGCCCGCTCGCCGACCTGTCCGGCGGCGCCCGCTCCTCCCGTCCGGGGGCGCCCACGGCCACCTGACGGCCCGCGGACGCGGGGGGGGGGGGGGGGGGGCGCGGGGGGGCGCCCCCGCCCC
>NZ_JBHWIR010000013.1:59137-74165 GCF_042731835.1 Kitasatospora sp. NPDC059817
CCCGCGCGGGGGACCGCGACGCGGGTGCGGCATTGGTGGGGGGGGGCCTGCCCGCGGCGTTCGGGGGAGGCGGGGGCGCCGGGGCGCCGGGGGTGCGGCGGTTACCGCGGTGAGCGGCCGGCCCCGGAGGCGAGCTCCTTGGCCGCCTCGGTGAGGTCCTTCGCGGTGTCGATGGCGCGCCAGTACACGCCCTGCGGCAGCTGGTAGCCCGCCAGTCGCTTGCTGCGCGCCAGCTGCGGGAACGTGGTGCGCTCGTGGTCGCCCACGTCCGGCAGCAGCTCGGCGAACTCCGGGCTGAACACGTACAGCCCGGCGTTGATCAGGAACGGCGAGGGCGGCGCCTCGATGAAGTCCAGCACGTTGCCGAACTGGTCGGTCTCCACCGCCCCCCACGGGATGCGCGGCCGGGCCAGCGCGAGCGTCGCGACGGCGTCCCGCTCGTGGTGGAAGGCGGCCATGTCGCGCAGGCTGAACCGGGTCCAGATGTCGCCGTTGGTGGCGTACCAGGGCTCGTCCGGGCGGGGCAGCGCCTTGGCCGCGTACTTGAGGCCGCCGCCGCGCCCGAGCGGCTCCTCCTCGACCACCGTGCGCACGCGCAGCGGCAGGTCCGCCTTGTCGAGCCACTCCTCCAGTACGGCGGCCAGGTGCCCGCAGGAGACCACCGCGTCGGTGACGCCCTCGGAGGCCAGCCAGGCCAGCTGGTGGCCGAGGATCGGCGTGCCCGTCCCGGGGATCTCGACCAGCGGCTTCGGGCGGTCGTCCGTGTAGGGCCGCAGCCGCGAGCCCTGGCCGCCGGCCAGGATCACGGCCTGGGTGACGGGCGTCGTGGTCGGCCGGGACGGGTGGGTCGGCGGGGACGCGGGATCGGCGGCGGGGCCGGAGTCAGCGGTCATGCCTGAACAATAGGACGCCCACCGGGGCCGGGAGCCCGAGCCCGCGGGCGTCGTCGGCCCGCGGCCGTCGGGCCGGCCTACGGGTCAGCTGCCGGGTCAGCCGGCGATGCCCGCCGCGAACGACCCGTCGCAGACCGGGCGGGCGAAGGACCGGGCCCGCTGGACGTCGCCCTGGTACTTGCGCACCGCCGCCTTGCCCAGCTCGCCGGCGAGCGAGGTGCAGTACGGCGTCAGCGACGGCTGCTCGCGCATCGAGCGCTCCAGCAGGTCCAGCGCGGCGGACGGGTTCTTCGCCCGCAGCTCGTCCAGCAGCACCACCCGCAGCGACTCCTGCGGGGCGAGCCCGTCCGGGGACGTGCCCGCGGTGGCGGAACGCCCGATCCCGGCGCCGTCACCACTGGACGCCGCCACGACCTGCTGGTCGAGGTTGGTCGGCGGGGCCCATGGCACCCGGGTCACGGCGAGAGTGCCGGTGGTCACCAGGAGGACCGGCAGGGTCAGGGCGACGGTCTGGCCGATACGGCGTACAAGCTGCTTCACCCTCAGGAGAGTAGCGGTGGGTACGGGTCGGATCGCCCTCCGTGACACCATCGAGTGACACCGTGTCCGGGTTCGTCCCCACACCGTGTTGACGTGGGGGTGTACGGACGGAGCCCGCCGGACCAGGAATGGTCCGACGGGCTCCGTCGTGCCGGCTTTCCCCGCCGGTCGACCGACCGGCAGGGCGCGCCGTGCTCAGCTGCTCAGGCGGGCACCCGAGCTGGTCGAGAACACGTGGGTCTCGTTGGCGATCGGCACGACGTGGATCGTCTCGCCGCGGGCCGGGATCTGCCGGCCGTGCACGCGGACGACCAGCTCCTTGTCCTCGCCGCCGATCTTGGTGGTGCCGTACACGAAGCCGTCGGAGCCGAGCTCCTCGACGACGTTCACCGTCACCGCGACACCCTCGATGCCGCCCGCCGGGACGATCTCGAAGTGCTCCGGGCGGATGCCGACGGTCACCGACTTGTCGGTGCCGGCGCCGGCCAGGTCGTCGCGCGAGACGTTGACCACCGAGCCGCCGAACTTCACGCCGCCGTCCACCAGCGGCACCTCGACCAGGTTCATCGCGGGCGAGCCGATGAAGCCGGCCACGAACAGGTTGGAGGGCCGGTCGTACATGTTGCGCGGGGTGTCGACCTGCTGGAGCACGCCGCCCTTGAGCACCGCGACCCGGTCGCCCATGGTGAGCGCCTCGGTCTGGTCGTGGGTGACGTACACCGTCGTGATGCCCAGGCGGCGCTGGAGGCCGGCGATCTGGGTACGGGTCGAGACACGCAGCTTCGCGTCCAGGTTCGACAGCGGCTCGTCCATCAGGAAGACCTGCGGCTGGCGCACGATCGCGCGGCCCATCGCGACACGCTGCCGCTGACCACCCGACAGCGCCTTCGGCTTGCGGTCCAGGTACTCCGTCAGGTCGAGGATCTTCGCGGCCTCCTCGACCTTGGTGCGGATCTCCGTCTTGTTCACGCCGGCGATCTTGAGCGCGAAGCCCATGTTCTCGGCGACGGTCATGTGCGGGTACAGCGCGTAGTTCTGGAACACCATGGCGATGTCCCGGTCCTTCGGCGGCAGGTGCGTGACGTCCCGGTCACCGATCCGGATGGAGCCGCTGTTGACGTCCTCCAGACCGGCCAGCATGCGCAGGCTGGTCGACTTGCCGCAGCCCGAGGGGCCGACCAGCACGAGGAACTCGCCATCCGCGATCTCCAGGTCCAGCGCGTCCACCGAGGGCTTGTCCGCCCCGGGGTAGACGCGGGTCGCCTGCTCGTACGTGACAGAAGCCATGATTGTTCTCTCCTTCACCGGCAGGAACGTGCCGGACGATCCGAGTAAAGGGGCGTTCGTTCGTCTCCGTCAGCCCGCCCAGTGGTCTGAACCACCTCACGAACCGACTCCGGGCGACGCTACCTGCGCCTCCGCCGCTTGTCAGCCCCCAGCCCGCCCGATTTCGGCATCGGTTCCATCACGCCCACCCCACCCCGCCAACCCCCGGATATCCCCCCACCCCACCTACCGGGCCCGGTAGACTGCCCCCGGTGCCGCCGTGATCCCTCGCGGACGGTCACCGTGCCTCCTTAGCTCAGCTGGCCAGAGCACCGCTCTTGTAAAGCGGGGGTCGTCGGTTCGAACCCGACAGGGGGCTCGCGTAGGAAGCGATGCGACCGGCGCCCGAAGGGCCAGCTCACCGGAGTGATCCGGAGGAGCTGGCCCTTCGTCGTTGCTGCGGCGCTACTCGGGCTGTGCCACGGGCGTGCCAGAACAGTCCGGCGGGTCGTCGTCGTCCCCGAGGGCCTTCCGGGCGGCGTCGCCCATCTTGTCGGCGATGGCACGGTCCCGGTCGCTGGTCATGTGCTGGTAGATCAGCGCGGCCCGGGTGGTGCTGTGACCCATCCTGGTCATGAGCTCCCGGGTGCTGGCCCCGTTCTGCGCGGCGATGTTGTTACCGGTGTGCCGGACGTCGTGGAAGTGGACGTCCGGGGAGACGCCGGCCTTGGCCTTGGCGGCCGTCCAGTCGTCCCGGAAGTTGCTCCGGCGGAGCCTGCCACCCCGGGGGCCGACGAAGAACAGGCCGTCCTGCCCCTTGGCCGCGTGACGCTCCAGGTGGCGTTCGAGGTCGGGGACGATCAGGTCCGGGAACGAAACCGGGCGGAAGCCGGCGCGGCTCTTGGGCGCCTTGGTGATCAGCTTGCCGCTGCTCAGTTCGGCCTGATTCCGGCGGACCCAGAGGATGCGGGCGTCCAGGTCGATGGCCCGGCGGCGGAGTGCAGCCAGCTCGCCGAGGCGGAGCGTGGTGAACGCGGTCAGCAGCACGAGCGCCCGCCACTGCGGCTGGATGGCCGCCGCCACGGCGTACACCTCGGGGACGGTCAGGACGGGCCGTTCCGGGACGTCGTAGACGTCGGCGCCTTTGATCCGGCACGGGTTGCGCTTGATCAGCTCATCGTCCACGGCGGTGGTCATGATGCTGCGGAGGAGTTGGTACGCCTTGACCACGGTCGGCTCGCCAACTCCCTTTTCTAGGAGCCGAGTTCGCCACGTGCGGACGCGGGCCGCCGTGATCTCGGAGACGAACTTCCCGCCGAGCATGGGCTTGATGTGCAGCCGAAGGACGCCCTCGTATCGCTCCCTGGTGGTCTCCTCCAGCTTGCGTTCCTTGAGCCACTCGTCGGCGAAGTCGCCGAACTTGACCTTCCCGGCGTCCGGGTCCGTCCACTGGTCGCGCTTGATGTCGGCCTCGATGAGTGTGAGCGCGACTTCGGCATCGGTCTTGGTGGGGTAGGTCTCCTCGCCGGGACGCATCAGGCCGGTGACCGGGTCGGGGTAGCGGATCTGGAAGCGGCCGGAAGGGAGCTTGCGGACAGAGCCGAAGCGGCGGCGGTTGCCCCTGGAGTTGGCCATCACGCCACCGCCCGCAGTCGACGGGACCGGGTGGCCGGCTGGACAGTGTTCGCGGACACGTAGTTCGCGAGGGCGGTTTCCGGGATGCGGACGTGGTGGCCGACTTTGACGAAGGCGATCCGGCGTTCGGCGACCAGGCGGCGGGGGAAGCGCTCCCCGCTGGTCTCCCAGGTGCCGAGGCGTTCGGCGACTTCCTTGACGGTCAGCAGGCGGTCCATGCTGCGTCCCCCTCTTCTCGCGCGAGTTGTGCGCGCATCTCCTGCCGGTCGCTGGTGTGGCGTTCGTGCAGGTCCCGGGCGATGGTGGCGGCGAGCATCGACTCACCCGGGGAGTTTCCGGCGCCGGCGAAGGTCCAGTGGGCGAGGACCAGCGTTTCGGCGTCGGGAAGGTCGTCCAGGTCCGGGAGTCCGGCGGCGAGGAGGCGTTCCCGGAGTTCGGTGCGGGCTTGGTCGGCGCGGTAGTCGGCGCGGACCTGGCGGAGGGCGCCGAGGGTGGTCGAGTAGGTGGGGGACTTGCTGGAGAAGTGGCCGCGGAAGCCGAGCATGTGGGACCAGTGCGCCAGCAGGCGGCCCGGATAGTCCTTGTCGAGGTCCCAGCAGGTTTCGATCAGGCGGCGGGTGTGGGCGGGCAGGTCGTGGCGGTCGAGTTCGTGGCGCTCCAGGATGCGCCGGTCCACGGTTTCGGTCGTCTCGGCGGACTTGGTGGCGTACTTGGCGACGTAGGAGGCGACGGCCCGTTCCGTGATCTCCCCGCCGGCGAAGGCCCCGATCGGGCGGACATCGACCTGTGTGCCCCACTGAAGGACCCGGGCGGGCTGGTCACCCCCGGCAGCGACAGGGACACCGGCTCGGCGGGCGGCGGCCCGGATCGCGGCGTCCAGCAGGGCGACGGTGGCCCATGCGGGCGGGGGCGTGTCGGGGCCGTCGGGGCCGTCGATGCGGATGACGGCGTGGAAGTGGACGGCGCCGCGGCGCTGGTACTCGGCGACCTTGCCGAACGAGATCTTCGCCTGCTCCTTGAAGTCCCGCTGGTAGAGCCCGGTCATCTTCGCCATGACCCGGAACAGGTAGATCGTGAAGCGACGCCACAGGTCCGGGGCGTGGTTGTTCCACAGCACCGCGTGCCCGTACTCGTAGCGCTCCGGGGCCAGTGGCGTGCCAAGCAGAGGCGAACCGGCGGGGTGGGCGTGGCCGCAGCGGCAGGTGCCCTTGTCGGGCCGGTTGTGGACCGGGCCGAAGCTGGGGGCGGTGAGGGTGGCGAAGACCCGGGGGTGGGAGCGGACGGTGGTCGGGACGTTCTTGGTGGTGTCTCCGGCGAGCCCGGCACGGATCAGGTGGAAGGTGTCCGCCGAGTACGTCCGGGCGCAGGACGGGCAGCGGGAGGAGCGGCGGTTGCCGCAGGCAACCTTGAGACGCTGGCCGGGCTCGTGCTCCGTCGAGTACCGGTGCCAGACGGCGCCGGTGGGGGCGTGGGTGAGGGTGCGGAAGCCCTTGAGGTGGATCGGGTTGGAGCAGCCGCCGGTACGGCGGATCTGGTCGTGGAGACGGGGGAGGTCGCCCCGCATGGCGAGCCGGGCGAGGTCGGCGAGTGCCAGGTGTTCGCGCTCGGGGTGGAGGGACGGCATCATGCGGCCACCGCCAAGGAACGCGAGGCGGGTTCGAGAACCGAGAGGAGGACTTCGACCGCGAGGCCCGGCGGGACGGCGTTGCCGATCTGCTCGAACTGCTTGGTCCGTGAGCCGGTCCACGGGTGGCTGGCGGGGAAGTCCTGGAGAAGCCCCGCTTCGGCGGTGGTCAGTTCGCGCTGGGGGCTGGAATCGGTGGCAGAGAGCTTCCACGATCGGGCTCGACCCGTCAGGGTCCAGGCGGGCCCGGCGGTGGTGAAGCGGTTGCCGCCGCCGGTGTGTTCACCGCGGGTGACGACATCGCCAGTGGCCAGGTTGAGGACGTCGGCCATGGTGTTCCAGGCGGCGCGGCCGGGGCCGAAGAGGCTTTCGGGCTCGGGCACCTTGGCGTGGGTGGCTTCGGGTGGGGCGACTTGGTGCGTCGTGGAGGCCAGGAGGAAGGCCCGGCGGCGGGTCTGGGGGATGCCGTAGTCGGCGGCGTTGAGGACTCCGACCCACGTCGAGTAGCCGATGCCGCGCAGGACGCGGGCGATGTGGGCGAAGAGGGGTTCCACCGAGGGGACCTCTTCCAGGGCGATCCAGTCGGGGCGGAGGTCGAGGGCGTACCGCAGGGGTTCGACGGCCAGGAGCGAGCGTGCGTCGGTGGCGGTCCGAAGGGCGGCGCGGGTGTCGCGGCCGGCGGCGAGGTCGTCGAGGCCCTGGTGGCAGAGCTCGATGTCGTCGGCTCCGGCGCCGAGTCCGGCCGTGCTGAAGGTCTGGCAGGGCGAGGAGCCGATCAGGCCGGAGACCCTTCCGACGAGCGGCGCGGTCGGGTAGGCGGCGACATCGGTGCGGATGGTGCGGTGACCGGCGGCGGCGCGGGTGGCGCAGGCGGCGGCGTCGATCTCCAGGCCGGTGTCGGTGTGGCCGAGGCGGCGCAGGCCCTCGGACCAGCCTCCGGGGCCGGCGAACAGGTCGATGATGTGGCGCTTCAAGGTGATGCCTCCCTTCGTGGGGAGGCCCCGGGACGGACCAGTGGCACCAAGTCCCGGGGCCGGGCTGGTCAGGACTGGTCGGCGGGCTTCTGGTGGCGGTCGGTCCACTCTTCGGCGCAGACCTTGTGGACGGGCTTGCCGCGGTCGGAGCGCAGGTTGGTGGGCTTGTCGCAGACGCCGCAGGGGGCGGGCTGCGGGGCCCAGTGGCGGGAGTCGCGCCAGTCGAGGAGGGCCATCGGTCAGGCCGCCTTGGCGGTGGTGGCCAGCGGGCGGGCGATGGTGCCTGCGCCGTTGCAGGTCGGGCAGGTGACCGGGACGGTGGCGCGGGAGCCGTCGCGGCGGCGGACACCGGTGGCGATGACGACGGAGGCGAAGCCGGAGCAGTTCGGGCAAATCCGGCTCGGGGCGTGGCTGTGCTGCGGCATGATGGAGCTCTCCTTCGTGGGCTTCGGTTCAGGAAGGGGTTGCGGCCTCGGGGCGGCGGGATGCTTGGCGGCGTGTTGCCGCCCCGGGGCCGGTCTTCGAATCAGCGGCGGCGGGAGGTACGGCCGTCGCGCTTGTGCGCGTACATGTCCCGGTCGGTGCAGGCGAGTGCGTCCGTGAGCGAGACGACCGGCAGCTCAGCGACGGGGCAGATGCCCACCGAGGCGGACGCCGGGAGCGTGAGACCGGCATACGGAACCGGCTGATTGAGAGCCGCGCGCAGGTCGGGCAGGCGCTCGGGGGCGTCCAGGACGACGGCGGCGAACTCGTCCCCGCCGAGGCGGGCGGCGATGCCGGGACGGCCGCACCAGGCGGACAGGCGAGCGGCGGTTGCGGTGAGCACGACGTCGCCGGCGGCGTGGCCGTAGGTGTCGTTCGTGGCCTTGAAGTCGTCCAGGTCGATCAGCAGCACCGAGGCGCGGTCCGGGTGGCGCTGGGTCAGCCGGTGGGCGCGGGTGGTGAAGCCGTCGCGGGTGTGGAGCCCGGTGAGCGGGTCGCGGCGGGCGGTCGCGAGGCGGCGGTTCAGCCAGGCGCCGTGGGTGGTCCATCCGATCAGCGGTGCACCGGCGGCAAAGATCGTGGGCAGATCCATGTGCGGTCCTTCGTGATGGGTGTGGTTGGGGTTGCGATCTCCGGGGCGGCGGGATGCTGGCGGCGTGTTGGCCGTCCCGGGGAGGTCAGAGGCCGAGGCGCTGGGCGCGGCTGGCGGCCTGGTCGAGCAGGTGGTGGATGTCGGCCTGCCGGGTGGCGGGGCGGTCGTTGTACTCGTCCGGGGAGCTGGCGGGACGCCCGGTGGCGTGCAGAATCTCCATGAGCTGGACGCGGGCGGTGGTGACGGTGGCCGGGGTGCCGTAGCCGTGGGCGAGGACGGCAGCCTGGGCGCCGAGGAGGCAGACGCGGCCGGCGGAGTCCCACATGGCGCCCTGGAGCCAGCCGAAGGCGCCGATGTAGCGGGAGGTGAGCCGGAGGTGGCCGGCGGCGCTCACCGACACCGGGCGGGCCGGACGGTGGGTGATCCGGTCGAGGAGCGTGAGCCGCGGGACCGGGTAGCTGGCGGTCCAGGGCTGGAGGGTGGAGCCGAGCGGCGAGATGTACGGGACCGTGATGCGGGCCGGGGCGGGAAGCGAGGCCAGGTACGCCTCGATCTCGGCGACGAGGCCGGAGCCGTCCACGGTGACCAGGGGCGGCAGGCGGACAGTGATCGTCATGGCCAACTCTCCTTTCTGGCTTGCTACTTGTTGGAGGTCTTGCTGATGACGCTCACGCCGTCGCGGGTCGTGTTGTCGATCAGTGGGGCGGCGGAGGTGTCGGCGAGGTAGAAGCCGAGGAGGACGAGTGCGGCGACGGCCCACCAGCGCAGTCGGAGGTGCCGGACGATGAACCAGGCGGCGATCGCGAGGATGACGATGAACGGAAGCTGGATGTTCACCAGGTGAGCCCTTCAGGCGAGTTCGGCGACGAGCGCCGAGGCGAGCGGGTCCTGAACCCCGAGGCGGGCGCGAAGCGTGGCGGCGTCGATCGGGGTTCCCGTGCGGGTGTGGTGGTCGTCGGCGACCTTGCGGGCGTGGTCGAGGAGAAAGGCCGGGACCGTGAGCGCGGGGGCCGGTGCGGGAACCGGGGTCGGCACCGGTACGGGAGGCTGGGGCGGCGCCGGAATGGGAGCCGGTTCGATCGCCGGGACAACCGCAGGAGGCGGGACGGGCGTCGGCTCGACGTCCGGTTCGGTGATCGGCTCTGCGGCGGTGACGTAGAGCGGCGGGGAGTCGCCGGTTTCGGCGTCGTCCGGCTCCGGCTCTGCTACCGGGGGTTCCTCGGTGGGCGCGGTGGTCGAGTGGGCGAGCAGGGTGCCGCCGAGGAACGCGGCGGCGGGCCAGCCGGCGACGAGAACGCGAAGCCAGGCAGGGGCGTTGCCGAGATCGAGCAGTCCGGCGGTGCCGACATTGGCGCCGAGCGAGGCGGCCAGCGCGATGACGAACCAGCACCAGGCGAGCCGGCGGGCGGTCCCGGAGCGCATCCGGCGCCAGGCGGCGACCAACAAGAGGTCGACGGACACCGGGTAGGCCCAGGACTTCCAACCGGCTTGGCCGGCGGCTGCGGCGAGGTCGTGGAGGTGGGCGAAGGAGAGGGCGGCGGCGATCACCGCTTGCGCCAGTACGGCGTCCAGCTTGGGGAGTCGACGCATGACGTACTCCGTCAGACCTGGTTCTTGTCGAGGGAGAAGAAGAGGACCGCGCCGCCGGTGAGCTCCGGCTGGTGTCGGGTCAGCGTGGCGATCGCCTTCTCGAAGATGTCGGCGCGGGTCATCCCGGGCGAGGGCGTGATGATGTTCGCGAAGGTGCCGATGGCGGTCGCGCCGGGCACGGTCTGCTGCAGCGTGAGGACGCAGTGGTAGGTGTCCTGCTTCATGGCTTGTCTCCCATGTGGAGTGCGGACCGGGCGGCGATCTGGTGGTCGACCGCCCGTCCCGTCGCGGCTGGGTTACGCGGGGGCGGTGCCAGTGCCGAGGCAGTCGAGGCAGGTCGCCTCCTGCTGGGCGACCGGGCGGCGGCGCGAACCCCGGCCGGCGTAGACGGTCTCGGTGGTCTGGCCGGTGCCCTTGCAGGGCTCACAGGGCGAGGGCTTCGGCGGCGCGGTGCGCTTGCGGGCGGCCACCGGGGTCACCGGCTGTTGCGCTGGGCGCGGTCGGCGGCGGCGCGGGCCTCGCGGGCGAGCTGGGCGGCGTCGCGGTCGTGCGGGTTGGCCCTGGCGATGCGCTCCAGGAGATCGGCCTTCTCGGCGAGCAGCGGGACGGCGTCGTCGTTGTTGTCGCGGGTGGCCTTGAGGTGGCCGAGGAAGGCGCCGATCTCGGCGATGGACGGCTTACGGGACATTGGTGATCTCCTCGCATCAGACGTGGCGGGGTAAGGACTTGGCGCGATACGGCCGCGCCGGCCGATGGGGGGGGGAGGTGTCGCTACTTGCCGAGCGAGACCGGAACCAGGTCCGGCGGCGTCGAGGGAATCGGCGGAATGCTCGCCGGGCTGGCGACCTGCGGGCGGAAGGCCGCCAGACGGTCCAGGTCGCGCGTCAGGTATGCGAACTCGCCGCAGCGATCGGCGACTTCGGTGAGCGAGCGGTACGGCGTGCGGATCTCGGACCACTGGCCGGAGGTGTCGCCAGCGACCGCCATCCCGGGCATGTCCGGGCTGATCCTGGTGGAGGCCGTGACTGCGTCGTCGGAGATGTCGCCGAGACCCATCTTCGCCGTCTCCAAGTCGTTGACCCGGTGGACAGTGCGGCCGGTGAGCTGGGAACGGAGCAGAGTCGCGCCCTTACCCAGCTCCGAGCCGAAGCGCTGGCCGGCGATCTCCAGGTAGATGCCGGCGGCGCGGGCGAGTTGGGCCAGCCGGATGAGCGCCGTGACGATCTGGTTCCGCCGTTCCTCATCGGCTTTGCCGGCCGCCAGGAAGAGTTCGGCGATCTCGTCGACCAGGACGACGATCGGGACCGGTCGAACATCCTCGGGCAGGCCCCAGATATCGGCGGTCAGCTCCTCGGCGACGACGGATCCGGGGACGCCCTGATGGTCCCGGATGAGGTCGTACCGGTCGTCCATCTCGACCAGCAGCGCGAGTAGCAACCCGAGCGCTTCGCCCTGGTTGGTGGCCAGAGCGGACAGCCGCGGGGCGAAGGGGCGCTGTTCAACGCCGCGCTTGCAGTCGATCCCGACCAGGGCGACCGGCTGAGGGGCGAGGCCGTGGACCAGATTGCGGGTGAACATCGACTTCCCGGACTGGTTGGCGCCGAGGTTGAGCCCGTTCGGAGCCTGCCGGTAGTCCCGGTAGTGAACGGTGCCATCGGCCCGCAGCGCGACCGGAACCCGAAGCAGCTCAGGGGACTTGGCGATGGCCCGGCGCGGCATGCGCACGTTCCGCAACACGTCGAAGCCGACGATCCGCAGGTCCACCACGCCGGGCTTGACCTCCGAGACGTGAACCGCGTGGACCTCCCAGGCGTGCCGCAGCCGCTCAGCCGCGTCGACCATGTCCGACGTCTGCTGACCACGGGCGAGCCGGAACCGGACCCGCAGGCCAGTCGAACTCGCCTGCACGCCACGGATCGTCGGCATCGAGGGACTGGCCGGCCGGTCGGTGCCGGATGAGGACATAGCGCGCCAGAACGTGGGCTCCACGGTCAGCCCACAGGCCTCCATGACGTTCTCGAAGTCGTGCCGGATGCGGTGGACGGCCAGCGGCAGGCCGATGGTCGCCCAGTAGATCCGGGGCATTTTGGCCCTGGCGTAGAGGGCGCCGGAGCCAACGGCGGCAGCGGGGACGCTCAGCTCCAGGAGCGTCGTCGTCAGGGTGTCCACGGTGGTCAGGCGTTCGCGCTGGCGAGGACCGGGGCGGCTGCGATGGTCACAGCGTCGGCCCGGAAGGCGATGCCGGAGCGCTTCTGACCGTTGAACTCGTTCTCCCACGGCCGGGCGATCAGCCGGGTGAGGGTGACCAGCACGCCGGGAGCCAGCCCGTCCGGGATGCCCGGCTGCGGCACGGTGAGGGACAGGATGTCCGCCTCGCCGTTGGCCACGAACGTGACATCCAGGGTGACCAGCGGCGCGCCGGTCTCGACGTCCATGGCCATCTCACCGGTCCGGCGGTCCTTGAGCTTCGGGCGGGGGGCCTGGGCGACCATCACCAGGGCGGCGGTCGTGTCGACGGGGATGAAGCGCATGCTCTGGCTCCTTCATCGGGCATCCGGGCCAAGCGGGGCAGCCCGGTGCAGCTCCTCTAACGGAGATGTTCTCATGCACTCATGTACATGAGCTGATGGATAGAAGAGTGCCCGACTCCTGTACATGAGTCAACCCGCCGCGAGAAAGAATCTTGCGACGGGCTACAGGAGTTGAGTTGGCGTCAGTCGCGTGCGGCGAAGCGGTAGTCCAGAACGAACTGGTCAGCGGCCATTACGGTGTCGCAGACCTCTACCACGCGGCCGTCATTCGTGACGGCGTCCCGGACGAGGTGGATCACTGGGGAACCAGGACTCAGCGCCAGCGCGGCCGTCTCGGCCTTCGTGGCCAGCCGGGCCCGGACGGTCTCGGTGAACTCGGCCAACGTGTGGCCGTGCTCCTCCAGGCGTGCGTAGATGCCGCCGCCGCCGGGGTTCTCGGCGAAGGTCTCCGGGATGTCCTTGACCACGTCCCACGGCAGGTAGGAAGTCGCTTCCTCAGTCGGTGTCCCGTCGCGGAAGTACCGCCGCTTACGGGCCAGTACCTTCGAGCCGGCGGGCACGTTCAGTCGCTCGGCGATCTCTTCCGGGGCATCGACCGGTCCGACGAAGAGCACGTTCACGGAAGGCTTGCCGCCGGACTGCTCTGCCTCGGCCAGGTACGCCGCCTTGCCTGCGAGCCGGTGGGCGCGGCGGAAGCGGTCCGAGGACTTGCGCTGCACAGGCGGGCGAGAGCGGACGAAGGAGCCGCGGCCGTGGTGCGTTTCGATCAACTGCGTCGTCCGAAGCTCCGCGACCGCCTTGCGGACCGTGCCGGAGGCGACCCCGTAGCGCTCCATGAGTTCGGCTTCACTTGGGATCGCCGCGCCGGGAGCCAGGACCCCGGACCGGATCTGCGACGCCAAGTCGTCCGCGATCTGCTGGTACTTCGCCTTCGCCGTCGATGCGGCCTCGCCACTCGCCATGGTGCTGAAAGGTCTCCTATTCTCCTGTACATGAGTACCAGCACCGCAAGGCAAGTTTCAACGCCTCTCCACTCCGTGTCCGTGGCTGGGGCGGTGGTGCGCGACGATGGCCGGATTCTCGCGATCCGGCGGGCCGATAACGACACCTGGGAACCGCCAGGCGGAGTTCTGGAGCTCTCGGAGACGGTCGAGGACGGCGTGCGCCGCGAGGTGTACGAGGAGACCGGGATCAAGGTCTCGGTGGAGCGGCTCACTGGGGTCTACAAGAACGTGACCCGTGGCATCGTCGCCCTGGTCTTCCGGTGCCACCCCGAGGGCGGCAGCGAGCAGCTGTCCGACGAGTCGACGGCCGTCGCCTGGCTAACTCCGGAGGAGATCACCGACCGTATGGGCGAGGTCTACGCAGTCCGCTTGCTCGACGCCGTCCGGGGCGACACGGTCCCGCACGTCCGGACGCACGACGGGCGGACGCTCATCGACATGCCGTAGGCGAGCTGAGTCAGTCGGTCTTCCGGCCGCGCTTGCCCAGCTGGCTCCAGACGTGCCGGTGGCGGGCGATGGTAAAAACCCGATCCACCCTGTTCGGGGACAGCACCGCCGGCTGGGAGGGCAGAACCGAGGCGACCTGCTCACCGTCGATGACCGTCACCCCCGGTGTCGCACCGAGCGTGATCTTCTGAGCTCCGACGACGGCGATGACGGGGTGAACGGGGACCTCGAAGCCGCACCACTCGGTGAGCAACTTGGCGGTACGGCTCGCCTCGAACTCCGAGTTCTCCAGGTACGGGAAGCCGTTGCGGTTGACCTTCACCACCTTGTCGCCGACCCACACGGTGGCACCCGGGTGGTGCTTCGAGTTGATCGTGAAGACGCCCGACGGGCCGATCACCACGTGGTCGATGTCAGACCCGGACGGCAGCGGAACCCCGTGCAGCACCTTCCAGCCAGCGGCCTTCAGCAGCTCCAGCCGGGCCCCGACGATCTGCTCACCTTCCAGGCCGCGAAGCGTGCTCGAATCACCGAGGCGCTGGCGGTAGACCTTGGCAGCGAGCCGGACGAGTAGCCCGTACCTCTCCTCGCCCTCGCGCACCAGGCTCTCCAACCCCGCGCCGGGCAGGTTCCGTGCAAGGTCGTCTTCATCTCGCATTGGGGGAAGGAACGGAACCTCTGCCCGAGGCTGCGGCACAGGCACGGGAGCTGCCTTCGCCGGAAGATTCTTCTTTCCTTGGTGCCGGACGGTCCGCGGTGGCACATGGCTGCCGAAGGACTTGCACCACTCCTCGACCTTGGCCAGTGCGAGAGCCTCGAACTCCGCGACGTCGACCGTGACGACCCCGGTCTTGCAGTCGAGCCAGGCCACTGAATCCCCGCGGGCGCCAGCCGTGTTGACGTAGAGCCGTTCCTTCCCCGGCACCCTCCAAGGCTTGACCACCAGCTCCGTCATTCGTCCCCCTCTGGCATGGCCTCCCTGACCAAGGCCAGCATGCCCACGTACCGATCAGCAGGAACGCGGAGAGCCAGCTAGCCGAGCCAGTTCAACCACGGACAAGGAAGCACGGTCGGAGCGGGTGAGGTACCTACAGGCTTCAAGGGGTGGGCGCCAACGTCGTGCAGACCCAGGCGGGCGGTGTGTGGGTTGGGAGGTAGGTAGCAGGGGAGTGGGTGTGAGGGGGTGTGGTGACAAGGTGGTTGTTACGAGTTTCGCTACTGGTTCAAGGGCGCGCACAGCGCGCCAGCGCGCGGCCTTGCCGCTCGCCGTCGCTCCTGTCTTGCGCCCCGCTTCGGCGGCGGCCGGCCGCGCACGTCGAGCGTGCGGCCGGGGATGCCGGTGTGAGAGAGCCCGTGTCGGCGACGGCTCAATGTGAGGCCGGGTTCGGCGGTTCAGTTGTGGGCCATCCGTAGTCTCGTCGGATGTGTCAGTCGTTGCTGCTGGTGGCG
>NZ_JBHWIR010000014.1:0-24892 GCF_042731835.1 Kitasatospora sp. NPDC059817
TCCGTGGGGGTGTGGGGGTGGGTTTTTGTTTAAAACCCCCCCCCCCCCCCCCGGGCGGCCCCGGGGCGGGGGCGCCCCGGGGCCCCCGCACGGTTTGACTGACAAGTGGGCCGCCCTGAGGACCACCACCTGAGCGTCCGGCCTGGTACGGCGAGATCGACGAGGACTGCTGGGAGGTGGACGAGTCCGACGTCCAATCGGGCGTTCTGCTGCTGTGGGGAAGCGACGAGCACGGCAGCCGGTACTTCTTCCGCGCGGTCGAGGACGAGCCCACCGAGTGGCGGATCATCATCAGCAGCGACGAGGGCGCGTGGTTCGAGACCGCCGGAACGTCACCGAGTTCCTGGTGCGCTTCTTCCACCGGACCGACCGCCCCGACTTCATCGACCCCAACTGGCCGAGGCCCGGCGCACGCTACGAAGCCCGCGAGTGAGCCCGCACTCAACGGCCTGGCCGGGCTGCTGCGGAGTCTCGACGAACCACCTGAGCAGCGCTGTGCGGACCAGGACGAGGGCGGCCAGCCGGGTCTCACCACGGCCCGTGGCGCCTACACCGCCGATCCCGAACCATTCGGTGCCCCGTACGTCGCCCCGAGCACCCCGCCCCGACGCACCTGCGAACATCCGCGTCCCGACGGCCCTCGCGACCCGCTCCACCCCAAAGACACCACAGGCCTGCGTCCCCGCCCCGGCCCGCGCCGCCCTCCCCAATCGTAGGAAGCGGGCTTCCGGATCTCGCGCTGCGACGTGTTCTCGATCTTCCTCAACCACCCCTAATCTGGACTCCTCTGAATATCCATCAGCTGGAGGACTGTGACGTGGGCGTGAAGCAGGGTGATTGGGTGGCCGCGGCTGCGGACCAGGTGATCGCCGAGGGCAAACGCCGTGGCGGGGCTCCACTGGTGTGCGCGTCCGGGATCAGCCCGTCCGGCCCAGTGCATCTCGGGAACCTGCGCGAGATCATGGTGCCGCACTTCGTGGCGGACGAACTTCGCCGCCGGGGACTGGAGTGCCGCCATGTGCTGTCCTGGGACGACTACGACCGGCTCCGGAAGGTGCCGGCCGGTACCCCCTCGGCCTTCGCCGAACACATCGGCCGCCCGCTGACCGCAGTGCCCGACCCGTGTGGAGAACACGAGAACTGGGCGGAGCACTTCAAGGCTCCGCTCCGCACGGCGCTGGCCAAGCTGGGTGTCGAGATCGACGAGATCAGCCAGACGCAGATGTACGCCTCTGGCGCCTACCGCGAGCAGATCGTTCACGCGATGCGCCACCGGCAGCAGATCGACGGCGTCCTCGGCCGGTACCGCACGAAGAAGGCCGCCGCCGAGGCCGAGGTGGAGCAGGACGAGGAGGACCTGGCCGCTACCAGTGCTGGGGGCTACTATCCCTACCGGCCCTACTGCGAGGTCTGCGGGCGGGACTCCACCACGGTCACCGACTTCGACGACGCCAGCACGGAGATCCGGTATCGGTGCGAGTGTGGCCACGAAGGCGGCTTCGCCCTGTCCGGGACCGACAGCGGAAAGCTGGTCTGGAAAGTCGACTGGCCGATGCGCTGGGCGTTCGAGGGCGTGACCTTCGAGGCAGGCGGCGTCGACCATTCATCTCCCGGGTCGAGCTTCACCGTCGGCTCGCAGTTGGTGCGCGAGGTGTTCGACGGTCTCCCGCCGTCCTACCTCGGGTACTCCTTCGTCGGTATCAGCGGCATGGCCAAGATGAGCAGCTCGAAGGGCGGTGTGCCCACCCCGATCGACATCCTGGAAGTCGTGGAGCCCCCGGTGCTGCGGTGGCTCTACAACCGCCGTCAGCCGCGACAGTCGTTCCAGATCGCCCTGGACGGCGAGATTCTGCGGCTCTACGACGAGTGGGACGCGCTCGGACGCAAGGCAGAGGCGGGCACGGCCACGGATCTTGAGTCGGCAGTGCGGGCCCGTTCGGCCGGTCCGGCGGCCGGGCCGCTGCCGTCCACCCCGCGTCCGCTGCCATTCCGCACGCTCGCGTCGGTGGCGGACGTGGCGGCCGGCGATCCGGAACAGACCCTGCGCATCCTGCGGGACTTCACCATCGAGGAGCCGCTGGCGAGCTTGGAGGAGGCCCGGCCCAGGCTCGACCGCGCGCAGGCGTGGGTGACCACCTACGTGCCGGCCGAGGAACGCACCCAGGCGCGCACCGAGCCGGACCGGGAGCGGCTGGAGCAGCTGGCTCCGGTCCAGCGGGAGGCGTTGAAGCTGCTGTTGGACGGTCTGGACGAGCACTGGTCGCTCACCGGGCTGACGTCCCTGGTGTACGGCGTGCCGAAGCTGCAGGCCGGGTTGCCGTTGGATGCTCCGGCCTCGCCGGAGCTGAAGGTGACCCAGCGGGAGCTGTTCGTGCTGCTGTACGAGCTGTTGGTGGGCCGGGACACCGGTCCGCGGTTGCCTACCTTGCTGCTGGCGCTCGGAGCGGAGCGGATTCGCTCGCTGCTGACCGTCGCGTAGCCGGGGGCGGCTGGCACCGGCCTCGTGGCTGAGGAGGTCGAGGGCCGGGACGGAGCTTGTTGCTCTGTCCCGGCCCTCGGTGTGCGGTCAGGCTGCGGGCCGGAGTCCGGTGCGGGTGAGGATCTCGTCGGCGATCTCGGCCGCCGGGCGGTGTTCGGTGTCGATGTGGTCGGCGAACCCGGGCTTCCCCAGGGCTTCGAGGCAGCGTTCGACCTGGTTGCCCTCCCAGCTGAGCGGTCCCCACTTGTCGGGGCCTTCGCCGCGTTCGCGTAGGCGTTCGCGGATGGTGGCGGCCGTGGCGAGCAGGGTGAAGTGCCGGACGTCGTGGCCGGCGTCGCGCAGGGGCTGGACGATCCGGTCGAAGACTTTGCGGCGGGCGATGGTCATGGGGACGATGATCGGGCACTCGTAGGCGCGGGCGGCGTGGTCGAGCATGCAGTGGGTGAGCGGCGGCCAGACCGGTTCCAGCTCGAACTCCTCGGTACGCAGGGGTTCCGGGAGTTGAGCCCAGAGCATGTGGCCGATGGCCTCAGGGTCGATGACCAGGGCCTGGGGCAGGCGCTCGGCGAGCAGGCCGGTGGTGGTGCTCTTGCCGATGCCGAACGGGCCGTTGACGAAGACGATCACTCGGGTGTGGTGCCTTTCGTTGGGCGGTCAGAAGAGTTCGACGTAGCGGTTCGGGTGGGCGCCGGCGTCGTAGCGCAGAACGAGCACGGTGTAGCGCTGGTGGGCACGAAGGACGTTCGTGGCGTGCTTGATCTCGCGCAGGCGATCGGTCATGGCGGTGCGGACGGCGGGGTCGGTGTTGCCGCTCTGGGCGCAGGCTCGGTCGATGGTGGACTGGCAGTAGTGCTCGATGGCGTCGTCGGGCTCGGGGGTGAGGGTGTGGTCGGCCTGGTGAAGGACGTCGAGGCCGGCGAAGAGAGCGAAGGCCTGGTGGCGGGTTTCCATGGGGCTGGTGATGCCGAAGACGTCGCGGCGGACGGCGGCGGCGTGGTCGGGCAGGGGCTCGGGGGCCCAGAACGGTGCGGCGAGGACGTATCCGCCGTTGTCGAGGAAGCCGAGCAGCCGGTTCGCCATGGCGGGCGGGTCGGGGAAGAAGCCGAGGGCAGCGCCGACGGCGATGTGGCTGTAGGTGTGGTCGGGCTGGTAGGTGGTGCCGTCGGCCTGGTGGTAGGTGAGGCGGAGGGTGGGGTCGAGGATGTGGTGGTTGTAGCGGGCGAGGGTGACCGAGTCGTGGCCGAGGTCGAAGCCGGTGGCGGTGCAGCCGGTGAGGCGGGCGAGTTCGCGTGAGGTGAAGCCGGTGGTGCAGGCGACGTCGAGGAGGCGGTGGTGCGGGCCGAGGCGGGAGTGCAGGGCCCAGGTGTTGAGCGTGGCGTGGGCGCCGGGCATCACGTTGGTCTGGTTGATCATGGCGACGAAGTCGGGGTAGCTGGCGGCCCGGACGGCGTCGGCGGACCTGGGCACCGCGGGCAGGGGCCAGGTGGGCGTGGTGGTCATGGAGTCCTCTCTGTGGCGCACAGCGCGGGGGTTCGGCGCTGGGCCGGTACGGGGGTGGGGCGGAGGCCGGCCAGGCGGGTGACGCTCATGCCGAAACCGACGCACGGGGGAAGTCCGTTGTCGTACAGGTCGATGACCTGCTGGTACGTGCGGTGGGCGGGGTGGCGGTCGGCCGCGAACTGCGCGGCGAAGGCGTCGGCCAGTCGGTGGGGGTCGCGTTCGTTGGCGGCGATCTCGGCGAGTTCGAGGCCGTCGGAGTAGAGCCAGATGCGCTGGGCCTGGCGGCCGGTGCCGGCGATCAGGGGTGAGGCCGGGCCGGGGATGTCGGTGATCACGGTCAGGCCGCGCAGTTGCTGGCGGACGCTGTGGCGCCACAGGCGCCGGACGATGCGGTCGGGGTCGTCGGTGTGCTCGGCGGTGTACGGGGTGCGCTCGGCGGCCAGGGCCCGGACGGCGGTGGCGTCGGTCGAGTCGATGCCGGTGATCTCGTGGAAGGCGTCGTCGAAGCTCTGGTGGGTCAGCGGGGCGATGAGGCCGGTGGTGGCGGTGACGAGGTCGGCAAGGTAGGTGGTGGCCTGGTTGAGGGCGAGGTCGGCGGCGTACGCCTCCAGCATCACGAACTCGACGGTAGGACGGCCGCGTTGGCCCTCGTTGCGGAAGCTCGGGCCGATCTCGTAGCAGCGGGTGGTGCCAGCCGCGATGACGGCGAGCAGGTCGAGTTCGGTGGTGACGCGCAGGTACTGGCGGCGTCCGGCGGCGTACGCCCAGGTGGTGAACGGCCGTGCGGCGCCGCCGAAGTAGCCGTCGGTGAGGACGGGACTGATCGTCTCGCGGAAGCCGCCCGCGGCGAGGTGCGCGCGCAGCGGGCCGAGGAGCGGGGTGAGGAGGGCGCTGCCAGGTAACGGCGGTGGGACTCCGGGCTCGTGGTGCTCCAGGTGGCGGACGAACAGGGTCGGGCGGCCGGTGCGGCTGGTGGAGCAGGTGCCCCGGACGGAGACGAGGTCGCCGGCGTGCAGGTCGGTGGCGATGGTGGGGTCGAAGGCGAGCTGGGCGTCGTGGTGGTCCCAGGCGAGGTCGGCGAAGGCGATGTGGCGGTGAGTGCGGACCGCGGTGATGCGCCCGGACAGGGTGAGGACTTGGTCGGGGGCCGGCCAGAGGTCCCAGTCGGCGAGTGGGAGCGGTTCGGGGTGGCGGGTGCGGGTGCGGGTGCGGCTTCGAGGGGCCGGGGCGAGCGGGTCGTCGGGGGCGGTGAGGGTCAGCAGCAGGGTGACCGGGTCGTCGGTGCGGGGGTCGAGGAGCCAGGTGGTGCGGCGGATCAGGTCGCGGTGCAGGTGGCCGTCGGTGTCGGGAAGCAGGTGCAGGAGGTGGAGGACCGCGGAGGCGCGCAGGGCGGTCAGGCGGCAGGAGATGGTGGCGGTGAGCGCGTGGGTGGCGGCGGCCAGCCGGGCAGGATCGGCGGGGCCGTGGGGCCAGGGCGGTCGGCCGGATTCGGCGGCGGTCGCGAGGGCGTGATGGAGGATGTCGAGTTCACGCGGGCCCCGGGCGGGCGGGCTGGCGTGGAGGGTGACGGCGAGGTGGGGGCCGTGGCTGAGAAGGCGGGCGATGCCTGCCAGGAGTTCATCCGCGCCGTCGGCGGGGTGGGTGGTGAACAGCACGGCGGCGGCGCCGAGCAGTTCGGTGGGCGCGTCCCACGTCGTGGGTTCGGTGGAGTTGTGCGTGGCGGCGATGGCGTCGGCCAGGGTGGCGAGGCCAGTGGTGGTCATGTCGTCTCCGGTTCGGTGGGGCCGGGGCGCCACCAGGCGACGGGCGAGTCACCAGGGTTGAGTGCGGCGACGAACTTGGCTGCCTCGGTGGTCCCTTGGGCAAGGTCGGAGTCGTAGGGGGTGCCGGCGGCGTGGTGGGCGTCGCGGATGCGCTCCCGGATGGCGGGCGCGATGACTGTGCCCTTGGGGGTGGCGTGCCGGTCGAAGGAGTGGACGGGCTGGAAGAGGAGGAAGGTCGAGTCCGAGCCGCGGGTGGAGCGGGGGGAGGTGTCGGGGTAGCAGGGGGCGAAGACGACGAGGAACCAGCGGATGTCTGCCAGCCGCAGCCACCAGCCGTCGGCACCCGCGTGCGCGAGTTCGGCGGCCGGGTCGGCGCTGGTCGAGGCCAGTAGGCCGGTGACGGTTTTCCGGACGGTGGTGGCGACGGCGTCGAGGGTGGCGCCGAGTCCGGGGTCGGTGAACTGGAGGACCAGGCCATCGAGTTCCTCGTCTTCGACGCGGCGCGCGAAGTCGGTCAGGACGGGCCCTGCCTCCAGGCCGGCCTCGTACGGTTCGGCCCCCGGGTAGGCGGGGACGGCCTCGATGCGGGCCCGGGCGGCGAACGGACATGCGGATCCGCGCCGGATTGGGGCGAAGCCGCCGTCAGCCACGGGCGGCCACCGCCCAGGCATCGAGGTGGCTGCGCGAGGGCATCGGGCCGTCCGCCCCCTGGTACTTGCCGCTGTACAGCTGGTCGATCTCGCCGAAGGTCTCCCACCAGCTGACCTGCGCCACCAGCGTGCCGGGGTAGAGGACCGTGGGGAGGGTGGCGTACAGCTGCAGGGTGGAGCAGCCGTAGAAGCCGAGGTCGATGAGGTCGGCGGTGCAGTGGACGAACGTACCGAGGCGGGCGAACCCGGACTTGGCGTGCACGATGGGGACGAGCGCGTCGCTGCCGAAGCGCTCGACGGTGTGGCCCAGGACGAAGTCGCCGCGTTCGAGGAGGTACCCGGTCGACGGGATCTCGCGGTACTCGACCTCGGGCTCGCGCGTCGGGTCGAGGATGTCGTCCAGGTAGACGCCCACGCGGCTGCCCAGCGTCAGGTCGTAGCTGTTGGTGGTGCAGCGACGGGGGTTGAACGGGTCGATCTTGATGCGGCCTTGTTCGACCTCTCGGGCGATCTGGGGTCCGGTGAGGATCACGATGGTGCTCCGATCAGCGGCTGGGACTCGCAGGCGTGGTTGAAGCGGGCGTAGGTCGCCGAGGTCGGCCGGATGAGCCCGGTGTTGCACCAGAAGGAGACCTGGCCGGCGACCATGCCGGGGTAGATCCGGATCGGCAGTGCCGCAACGATCTCCAGCGTCCAGCGGTGGCAGGACGTGGTGTGGCCCAGATCGGCCGAGAGCTGGAGGAACAGCCCGCGCCGCCCGTTGCTGCTGCATCCGATCAGCCGCATCGCGAACAGGCTGCTGCCGATCTGCTCCTCGGTGTGCCCGAGGTACATCCGGTGTGGCTCCAGCACGAAGCCCTCGTCCGACAGCTCCGTCTCCACAAACGTGCCGGTGCGGTCCTGGAAGACCTTCAACCCGCAGCCCAGGTGGTAGTTGACGGAGTTGGGGTTGACTCCGGCCGGATCGTAGGGGGAGAAGACGATGTCGCCCTGGGCGATGAACCGCCGGATGGCCTCGCTGGTGAGGATCACCGTTTCGCCTCCCGCTCGACGTGCACCGGCAGGAAGGTCGCGGAGCGGATCACCTGCGATGCCTTCCAGGTCACCCCGTCCTCCACGTGAAGCCGGCAGTCCCACCGCAGGACGGAGCGCATCACGGCGGCCGCCTCCATGCGGGCCAGTGCCGCTCCGAAGCAGGCGTGCGGGCCATGGCCGAAGCCGACGTGCGGGTTCGGGCGGCGGCCAGGCCGGAACTCCTGCGGTTCCTCGAACACCTCGGGGTCGCGGTTCGCCGATGCTTGGAGCAGCACAAGCCGTCGGCCCGCCGACACCGGAACTCCGAAGACCTCGCAGTCCTCGGCCGCCGTCCGGGCGGTGATCAGCGCCGGCCCGTCCAGGCGCAGAACCTCCTCGACGAACCCGGCGACGGACTCCGCCGACCCAGCCGCTGCCTGCGCCAGTTCCGGGTGGTCCGCAACCGCGGTGAGCAGCGCGCCGATCAGCCCGGTCGTCGTCTCGTGGCCGCCGATCAGCAGGGCCATCAGGTTGGACACCGCCTCCTCCAGCGTGAGGCGCTTCCCCTGCTCCTCCACCTCGACCAGGGCCGAGGCGATGTCATCGACCGCTCGGGCGCGGCGGTGCCCGATGAGGCCGGTGAAGTAGTCCCATAGGCCGGCCCAGGCGGCGGCGAGCCGATTCTCCTGGTCGCCGGTGAGGGCGGGTTCGGTGAGCAGGATGACGTCGTCGGACCACCTCTTGACGAGGTCCCGGCCGCTGTCCGGGATACCCAGCAGCGCGCAGATCGTGTGGACCGGCAGGGGTTCAGCGATACTGCGCACCGCGTCGCCGCCGCCGGCCGCCACGAACCGGGACACGAGCGCGTCCGCCGTCGCTGCGATCTGCGACTCCAGAGCGGCGATCCGCCGAGGTGCGAACGCCTTCGCCAGCAGGCCCCGCAACCGCAGGTGCTGCGGCGCGTCCGCGTAGAGCACCCACGATGCGACCGGTTCGAGCACCGGGCGGAGCACCGGGCTGATCTCGTCCAGCAGGCCGGCGGCGGTCGGCGCGCACACGAAGCCCGGATGCCGAAGCAGGTGGCGAACCTCCCGATGACGTGGGAAGACGAGCCTCCCGCTGCCCAGGTCCGGACAATCGATGGCCCGAGGTCCCTCGGCCAAGGTCGCGAGCGCGGGCTCGCGCTCCGGGTCTGTGGAGAGTGCCGTCAAAACGATGCTCTGGTCCATGAGTTGCCTCCCGTCCACCCGGACGTCCGCGCAGGCCCGTCCTGGCCCCGTCGCAGAGCGGACGGCTGTAGCGCCAGGTAGCGGACCCGACGAGCGGCAATCGGGCTGTGGTGTCACGAGGTTGGATGGCCGACGGGGGCGCCTGCTCTGCGTTGGGTGGCGCTCAGACCCGTTCCCGACCGTGAACCGATGATGACGCTCAGTCAGGTGAACGGCAAGAGGGTCGAAAAGGAATCTCTGTCCTTTTCGCTGAATCGGCATATGCGTGCTACTGCCCAAGCGCTAGCCTGTCCTCGGAAAGGGGAGGTGTGCAGGTGGCCGTCGAACCCACACCGCGGCGACGCCGACTCGGCATGGAGGTTCGACTCGCCCGGCTGCATCGCGGCTGGAGCGTCGAGGAGGCCGCCAACGAGCTGGGGTACAGCTCCGCGTCCACCATCTCGAAGATCGAGAACGGCACGCAGGGCATCAAGCTGCAACAACTGCCGCATTTTTTCGCTGTATTAGAGATCACAAACCCTGTCGTCCAGGAAGCCTGGCGCGAGATGGTCCGGAACGCACGCGACCGCACCTGGCACCAGCAGTACCCAGGCGTCGCGGACGACCCCCTCGGCGACTACCTCGCCAACCTGGAGATCGCCGACGGCCTGTTCATCTGGTCCCCGGTGGCCGTCCACGGCCTACTCCAGGATGATGACTACGAGTTGGCCGTGATCATCGCCGGCCGTGCCTGGAAAAGCGACGCCGACATCCAGCGCTTCATCACCGTACGCCGGAACAGCCGCCGTGCCGCGCTCTCCCGCAAGACCCCGCTCCCGATCTGGGCGGTACTCACAGAGGCCCAACTGCGGCAGGAGGTTGGCGGCCGGGCAACGGTCCGCGCGCAGGTACTGCACCTGATCGAACTCGCCAGCACCCACCGGAACATCGTCATCCAAGTCATCCCGCTGTCGCACGGCGCACACGCCGGCTGTGACGGTCCGTTCATGGCCTGGACGTTCCCGACCGGCCACGATTCGGTCACCATCGAGGGCATGAAAACCGCCCTCCACCTCAACGACCCCGCAACGGTCGCGGACTACCGCACCACAAGCGATCACCTGAAAACGGACGCCCTTCCGCCGAAGGAATCGCTCGAACTTCTCGCTCAAATCGCCAAGGATCTCTCGTGACCCACGACGCCCACACCTCCTCTGCCGACTACAGCAGCATCGTCTCCGCCGACGAGAAGAACCACCTCGATCCAACGTGGGTCAAGGACCAGTTGGAACGAGCGGAGTGGATGACGGCCAGCACCGGCGGAAGCAACTGCCTCGAAGTTGCGTTCCTGGATCGCGGGATCGTCAGCTTCCGCGACTCCCTGAACCCGGACAAGGACCCGCTGATCCTGGCATGGGGTGAGTGGGCTGACTTCCTCGTCGGAGCGAAGGCCGGCCGGTTCGATCGCACCACAGCCCCCACCGCCTAACCTCGGGCCGCGTCGCCCGTCACGCAGCGCCGTCGCAGCTTGCGCTCGGACTGCCACGGAGTGAAACCATTATCAATGCCCGGTCTACGGGTAAGTCCATCCCTGCCGATGGGGACACAGCGGCAGGCCGAAGGGGACGAGATGGCGGCACGGCCCAACGCACTGCATCCGGAGCGTTCGCTTGAGGAGTGGCTGGGCAACGAGATCCGGCAGTGGCGCATGCTGCGCGGGTACGGACAGGACCAGCTGGGTGCGTTGGTGCACCTCAGCGGCGATTTGATCGGCAAGATGGAGCGCGGAGAACGCACCTGTCTACCGGAGCACGCCGAGGCGCTCGACGTCGCACTGGATACCGGCGGGGCGTTGACTCGCAGCCTGGTGCTGGTGCAGATGCGGTTGGACAAGCGGCGTGATGGGGACAGTTTTGCCGCCGAGGTCGCGCAGAATCCCCAACTGCCCCCGCCGGTCAGCACGCTGGAACCCATGGAGCGACGCGCGTTCGTAGCCGCAGGCGGGCTGGTAGCCGAAGCCTTGACCCCGATCACCGCCTCAGTCGTGCTCCCTCTACTGGAGGCGGGGGCGCCAGTGCGTCCGGGGGACGTGGCCCATGTCCAGTCAGCTGCCGTGGCCCTGCGCGGTTCGGACAACCTGTACGGCGGAGGCGGCCTCGTGCAAGCAACCGCCATCGCGCAGCTCCACTGGGCCCGCAGCCTGACGTCGGCGCCCTGCGACGAGGCGCTGCGGGCCGAGTTACTCACCACGGCCAGCCGCCTCGCCTCCGCCACCGGGGCCGTCCTGCTGGACGCTGGCGAACACGACGACTCTCGCCGGTGCCTTCATTGGGCGACCGAGCTGGCGGAGGAAGTGGGAGACTGGTCCGCGCGAGCCGTCTCCTACAACCTGCGGTCCCGCCTGGCCAGTTGGTGCGAACGGCACGACGACGGCGTCACTTTGGCGGAGATGGGCCTGGTTCGATCTGACCGCCTTTCCCCGGCCGAGCGCGCCATGCTGCACAACGCGGCCGCCCGCGCGCACGCCAAGATGGGGAACCGCCAGGCCGCGCTCACGGCCATCGGGATGTCAGATGAGGAGTACACCCGACTCCGCACGGACCAGGAAGTGTCGTGGATGGCCTACTACGACAGTGCCCAGCACCACGGCGACACCGGCCACGCCGCCTACGACCTCGCACTCGCCGGCTACCAGGTCGACGACGCAATCACCAGACTCAGGGCCGCTGTTGACGGTCACGCGCAGTCCTTCGCCCGATCTCGTACGTTCAGCCGAACCAAGCTGGCATGCCTGCTGCTGGCCATCGGAAACCCCGAGACCGCGCTACCGGAAGCCGAGCGGGCCGTGGCCGAGGTCGCCCAGCTCCGTTCGCAGCGGGCCGTGCAGGACCTGCACGACCTGGCAGTCCTCGCCAGCCGGTACGGCCGGAACGCCGGCCTCCAGGGCTTGCGTGCCCAGATCGCCGCTACGGTGGACGGGTGACCACAACCAGCAGCTCCCATGCCGTCCTGCTCAAGGCATGCGCCGCCGTCGGCCTGTCCGCCGACGGCGCGGAGCTGATCCGGCTGGGCGAGAACGCGCTGTGGCGGCTCCGTGCGGGCATCGTGGCCCGTGTCGCTCGGAGCGGTCAGTGGCCGGTGGCGGTGCGGGAGATCGCGGTGGCTCGCTGGCTCCACGAGAACGGCATGCCGGTCGTTCGGCCGGTGGAGGAACTGGCCGAGCCCATCGTCTGCGTCGACGGTCGCCCTGTCACCTTCTGGTACGAGCTTCCGCTCCACCGGCCGGGGACCGGCGTCGACATGGCGCCGCTCCTGCGCCGGCTGCACGAGCTGCCGGTACCCGGGCACATCAACCTCGGTGTCCTCGACCCCCTTGTCCGGATCGCCGAACGGATAGACGAAGCAGTGACGCTCGAACCGCAGCAGCGTGACTGGCTCCAGGGGCATCTCGCGGACCTCCAGGCTGCCTGGGACGAAATTCCTGCTGAGGCTTCACACCGAGTGATCCACGGGGACGCCTGGGGCGGCAACACCGCGGTCGCCAAGACCACCACCTACCTCCTCGACTTCGAACGGACCTCCGTCGGCCCGCCTGAGTGGGACCTGGCGACGATAGCGACCGGCTTCACCTCGTTCGGCAGCGTGACCGCGAAGCAGTACGACGCCATCTGCACCGCCTACGGCGCCGACGTCACCATCTGGCCGGGCTACCCGCTCCTGCGTAACCTCCGCGAGCTACGGGTCACCTGCTTCGCTCTCCAGCTCGCTACCGCAGACCCGACGCGGCACCGCGCTCAGGCGCACTACCGCCTCGCCTGTATCCAAGGACGCGAGGGCGACCGCCCGTGGGGCTGGACGGCCATCTGATCTCGCCGGGCGCGAGCCCACGTCGCGCTCCGATCGTCCCCTGAACTCGCCGAGGGGCGTTACACCGGCTCGCGCCCGTACGGCCTTTCGAGGGCGTTGCCGTCACCGATGGGGACAGCCGACGCGTCCCCATCCACCCCCTCGCACTCACACCACCTTCCTCGTCACTCTGGTCGTGTCCTGCCCGAACTCGGGCTTGGCGCGGGCCCCTTGCCTCGCCGCCAACCCGTGAATCGGCGCCCACCGGGTCAGGCCCGTCCTGCCGGCCTCGATCCTCACCCCCCGGAGGTTCACTGTGCCCCGCCCCCAGTTCCTGAACGACCTGGTCACCGGCACCGCCGGTGTCGTCGCCGCCATCCACGTCAGCCCCGAAGGCCTAGTGCTCGGCACCTCGCCCGGGATCGACACCAGCGAGGCCGACCACTGGGCGGCGGTGATGGCAGCCCTCAACGCCGCGAGCAGGCACAGCTCCGACATCATCGGTCGCCGCACCGGCGACTCCAGCCCCTGGGGCCACGCCGTGGTCGAGGACCGCTTCGGCCGCACGCTGATTCTGGTCGGCGCCAGCGACGGCTCGATGCTCGCCGTGGTGTGCGCTACGACGGACAACAGCCACTTGGGAGAGATCGCCTTCCGCCTCGTCCAACTGGCGGACGACGGCCTCGCCGTGGCGGTCGCAGCATGAGCGCGACTTCGACGGCGGTCACCTCCGAGACGCCGGCACGCCCCTTGCCGCTGCCCACCGTCCTCTCGGCCGTCCACTTCCCCGACCCGCACAGTCCCGGCATGGCCGGGTGACCTCCTACCTCGCCCGACGGCACGCGAAGGTGACGGCCTCACCGTCGCACGCCGGCCCTCGCCCAGAACTGCTGCAGCGCCTCGAACGCACCGGTGCCGGGCTGCGAACGGCGAACCCGGGCACGGCCTCGATGATCTGGGGCGGGGACAACGCTGCGGTCCGCGACGTGCTGGACCACGCCCTTGGTCGTGGCCTTCCCGTCATGGGCTACGCGAGGGCGGTCGAGTTGGTGGCCGTGTACGAGCCTTCCGGCCACCTGCGGTCGAACGCCCTCGCAGGTCTGATCGCCGACGCCCTGACCGCCGCGGACCAGACCGTTCTGCTGCCCGTCCACTCGACATTCCCCCGCCGCCAGGACCACGCCGACGGGATCGAGACCATCCTCGGCGCCAGTTCCACGGGCTCGGTCATCCGCTACGAGTCCGGCCCTCACCAACCCGGCCCCGAGTCCTTGGTCACCTCCCTCGTTCAGAGCGGCGACCTGATCCTGACCATCGGCCCCCACGCCGCCCAGCAGATCGGCCCCGCGCTGCTCGCCGCTCTCGACCGTCTGCGGCCCGCTCAGTAACCGCCTCCTCCAACCCCGTTCTCCCGGAGTTCTGCCATGCCTATTTCCCTTCCCATCAAGCCGGCCCTTTCCGACGCCGACGTCCTTCTCTTGCGACAGGTGGCCGGCGGCGGCCTGCACCCCGCGATCAGCCGCGCCACCGGGATCCATGAAGGCGGCGTCGGAGCCGCTATCAGCATGCTGCTGACCAAGATCGGCACGACGAAGCGTTTCCACGCCGCCGCCCTGGGCGCGAGTTGGGGGTTGGTGCGGCGCGAGGACACGCACGTGAGGAACCCCAGCGGCAAGACGCTGCCGCCTCGCCACATGGAGATCCTGGCCGGCCTCGTCGCCGGTGAGGATGTGGTGGCCACGGCGAAGCGTCTGGGCCTGACCGCAAACACGGTTCGGACCTACACCCAGACCATCCTGACCACGCTCGGGGTCCGGAGCCGGGAGCAGGCGGCGGCGGTGGCTGTGCTCGACGACCTGGTGTCGTTGCGGGCCCTCGGCGGCAGCTGGCCGGACATGAGGCTCAGCGAGGTTCCGCAACCGGCTGGGGCACACTGATGCCGCGCGGCGCGAGTCGGCTCGCGGGTGCGCTCTTGAAGGCATCCGGCCCGCCGCTCGTGCTCGCGACCGCAGCGGCGTTCCGCCACGGCCGGGCGGCGTTGCAGGGACCGACGGTCCTGCTGAGCGTGATCCTTGTCGGCGGCCAGGGGCCTGCGCGGCCCGCGCCCCCCCCGCCCCGCCCCCCCGGCGTTCACCCGGTTTCAGGGTCAGCTGTGCGCGCCGGCCTTGCGGCGGCGCAGGACGAACACGGTGCCGGCGCCGGCCGCCAGGACGGCGGCGCCGCCGAGGGCGATCGGCAGGGTGTTGGAGTCGGCGCCGGTCTCGGCCAGGTGCGGGCCCGCCGACGGCGAGGCGGAGGCCGAACCGTGGCCGGCGGCCGCGGGGGTCGTGGCGCCACCGGCCTCGGCGACCCGGAACTTGCCCTCGAAGGGGTTGTAGAACTGGGTGCAGGCGTTCGGCTTGTTGTTGGCCGGAGTGGGCACCTTGTCGTTGTCGAACGCGTCGGAGCCGGCGTCGTAGTTGGCGCCGTAGTTCCCGACGGGGGCCTTGGCGGTGGCGGCGATCCGGACCTGGTAGGTGATCTTCTCGCCCTTGGCCAGCTTGATGTCCGGCGACTGGAGGGAGCGGTCGTCGAGCTTTGCGGGCTTCCAGCCGGAGCCGGTGTTCAGCTGCACGTCGAAGAACTCGGTGCTCCACTGGACGGGGTAGTCCCCGTCGAACTCGTCGGTGACGTAGAGCGAGTTGTGGACGACGGGCAGATCGATGCCGCTGTTGTTCTGCCAGGTCACGCTCAGCTCGGCGGCCGGTCCGCCCTTGACCAGGGTGGTGCCGTACAGGCCGGAGCCGGTGACCTTGAGCAGCGGGCTCTGGTGCACGCCGCCGCTGCACCGCATGCTGTTGGTCGGGGTCGGCATCGGCAGGGTGGACGGCCGGTTGGTGGGGGTGGCCGTCGCGGTGCTGCTGGGGGTGGTGCTCGGAGTCGCCGTGGTGGGGGCGCTCGGGGTGGTGCTCGGGGCCGGGGTGCTCGGCGCGGGGGCGCTCGGGGTGGCCGTGGTGGAGGTGGGGGGCGGAGAGGAGGGGACTCCGACCGCACTCGCGCTGACGGCGCCGACCGTGGTGCCGAAGGAGAGCGCCATCAGCGCGGAGGCGGCCAGAAGGCGAGAAGAGCGCACGTTGAGAAGCTCCAGATTGGGGTAAATGGGGTCGATTTCGGGCGACTTGAGGCCTCCGGCAGGGCCGTCGGCGCGGGTCGCGCCCGCGAACCCTACCGGTTGCGAGTGGCTTGTTTCGATCAGATTTGGCGCTAAGTGATCGATGCTGCCCAGGCGCCCGTTCGGCCACCGGTTGCCGGGGTGGCCGGGGGGCCTGACGATGGCCGCATGAAGCACCAGATGCGAGCCGAGTACGGGGCCGGGGGTGCGACCGGCGGGGTGCGGTTGTGGCACATGGTCCGGGGGGTGGAGAGCGTGGCGATGTGCGGCCGGGAGCTCGACCCGGACGCGCAGGTGCGGGAGCCGGTGGACTGGGGCAAGACACCGGAGCTGTGCTGCCACACCTGCGGGGCGTACTACCTGCGCGAGACGCCGTACCTGTCGGCCGAACACCAGTAGTGCGCCAACGGGTGGTCTACCGTGATCGGCATGGAGCAACCCCTTGCCAAGCCGCGGTCGTTGACCCGTGAGGCCGCCGGGCTGCGGTCCGGCGTACCGGGCCTGTCCGAGCACGTCGACCGGTTCTGCGCGCTGGTCGAGCGGGTGGACCCGCTGATCCACGCGTTCGTCCCGGAGCCGGGGCGGCACGATCGGCTGCGCGCGCAGGCGCGGGCGCTGGCCGCGCGGCACCCCGAGCCGGCCGGGCGGCCGCCGCTGTACGGGGTGGCGGTGGGGGTCAAGGACATCGTGCACGTGGACGGGCTGCCCACGCACGGCGGTTCGGCGCTGCCGCCGGGGGTCCTGGCGGGGCCGCAGGCCGTGGTGGTGGACCGGCTGCGGGCGGCCGGGGCGCTGGTCGCCGGAAAGACGGTGACCGCCGAGTTCGCGGCGAGCGCGCCAGGACCGACCCGCAATCCGCACCATTCCGGGCACACCCCGGGCGGCTCCAGCAGCGGGTCGGCGGCGGCGGTCGCGGCGGGGCTGGTGCCGCTGGCGGTCGGCACCCAGACGGTGGGGTCGGTGATCCGGCCGGCCGCGTACTGCGGGGTGGTGGGTTTCCGGCCCACGTACGGGCGGATCCCGATGGCCGGGGTGATCCCGAACGCGCCGAGCTTCGACACCCTGGGGGTGTTCACGGCCGACCTGGCCGGGGCGGCCCTGGCGGCCGCACTGCTCTGCGACGACTGGCGGGGCGACGACTGGCGGGGCGGGGTGGTGGCCGGGGGCCGGCCGGTGCTCGGGGTCCCGGACGGGGCGTACCTGGAGCGGGCCGAGCCGGCGGCGCTGCGCGCCTTCGAGGAGAGCCTGGATCGCCTGGCGCAGGCCGGCCTGACGGTGCGCCGGGTGCCGCTGTTCCCGGACTTCGCCGGGATCACCCGGCAGTTGCAGACGATCAACCGCTTCGAGCTGGCCCGCGGCCACGCCGACTGGTTCGCCCGGTTCGGCGGCCTGTACCGGCCGGAGACGGCGGCCAGCATCCGGGTCGGCCAGGGCGTCGCGGCAGAGGACCGGGCGGCCGCGCTCCAGGCCCGGGAGCGGTTGCGCGAGCGGGTCGCCCGGGCGACCGCCGAGGCCGGGGTGGACCTGTGGCTGGCGCCGTCGGCGACCGGCGGGGCGCCGGAGGGCCTGCACAGCACCGGGGACCCGGTGATGTCGCTGCCGTGGAGCTACTTGGGCCTGCCCGCGCTGAGCCTCCCGGCCGGGCGGACGGCGGAGGGGCTGCCGCTGGGCCTCCAGGTGGTCGGCACGGCGGGCGGCGACGAGCGGCTGCTGGCCCAGGCGGCTTTCCTGGAAGGGGCGCTGGGCCGAGAAGCCTAGAAGCGACCCAGGGGCTCTCTTTCGGATCACGCCGGGCGCGCGACGCCGGAGCACGCACCTCGCCGCGTTGTCGTCGGTCGCCGATACTCCGCATGGACTCCCTCCTCCGCCTTGCGATGCACGCACTCCGACGCCGCGCGCTGATCCGACGTGATCCGAAAGAGAGCCCCTAGGCGAGCGCCGGGTCGGCCGGGTCGGTGGCCTCGGCGCGCAGCAGGCGCAGCAGGAGGCGGGCGGCCCGCTGGTAGGGGATGTCCTCGTCGTGCAGCACGGCCTGGGAGTTGGCCGTCTCCAGGAGGGCGATCAGGGCGAAGGCGAGGTCGTCGAGGTCGGTGTCGGGCCGCAGGCCGCCGGTGGCGCGGGCCTCGGCGAGGGCGTCGGCGATCACCTGGCGCCACTCGCGGGCGCAGTCGGCGAGGGCGTCCCGGACGGCGCCGGGGCGGGCGTCGAACTCGGCGGTGACCTCGTAGAAGAAGCAGCCGCCGGGGAAGATCCGGGCCCGGGAGTAGGCGAGCCAGCTCTCGCAGAGGGCGCGGGCCCGGGCGAGGCCGGGCGGGGTGTCGGCGACCGGGGCGACGACGGCGTCGGCGAAGATGCGGCGGGCGGCGCGGACGGTGGCGAGTTGGAGCTCCTCCTTGGATCCGAAGCCGGCGAACACGCCGCTCTTGCTGAGCCCGAGGTCGGTGGCGAGGCGACCGATGGAGAGCGCGCCGAGGCCTTCGACGGAGGCGATCGTGACGGCGCGGTGCAGCACCGCCCGGCGGGTCTCCTCGCCGCGCAGGACCCGTCCGTCCGTGGTCGATCCGGCCATCGGCCACCTCAGTTCTCGTCGTCGCCGTCGCCGTCGCGGTGTGTGCCGCCAGGGTAGCCCGGGGGTGGGCGGCGGACTTCCTGTCCATAAAACTGCACGAACGGTCGTGCTAATATCCGGTCCGAGCACGGCCCCCGCACCCCGGCACGCCCGTCCGCACCGACAGGGAGACCGCATGGACCCGGCCCTCGCACTGGTTCGTACCGCCCTCAACACCACCTCGCACCTGGCGCCCAGGCTGGCCGGCCGCGCCGCGTACGAGCTGTTCCAGCGTCCGCTGCGGCGCAGCGCCGTCCGCCCCGCCGAGCGGGAGACCCACCGGCAGGCCGCCGTCGAGCGGATCACCGTGAACGGCAAGGAGGTCGTCGTCTACCGCTGGGGCGACGGCGCCCGGCCGGTGCTGCTGATGCACGGCTGGCGCTCCCGCGCCTCGCGCTTCGCCCCCTACGTGCCCCGGCTGCGCGCGCTCGGGCTGAGCCCGGTCGCCTTCGACGCGCCGGGCCACGGCGACTCCGGCGGCCGGGCCACCACGGTGCTGGAGTACCGCGCCATCGCCGGGCAACTCCAGGACGGCTACGGCGGGTTCGAGGCGATCGTGGCGCACTCGCTGGGCGTGGCCGGGGCGTTCCTGGCGCTGCGTGAGGGAGTCCGGGCCGGGCGGCTGGTCGCCCTCGCAGGCGTCAGCGAATTCGCCTACCTGCCGGGCGCGTTCTGCGCCGGGCTCGGCCTCGGCCCGGTGATCGAGCGGGACCTGCGGCACCGGATCGAGCACGAGCTGTTCGCCGGCACCGAGGACCCGTGGCGGCGCTTCGACGCCGCGCACCGGCCCGAGGAGGTGCCGCTGCCGATCCTGGTGGCGCACGACGAGGGCGACGACGTGGTCGGAATATCGCACGCGCGGCGCCTGAAAGCCGCGTACGGTGACCGGCTGGAGCTACTGGTCACCCGAGGGCTCGGCCACCGCCGGATCGTCGCCGAGCCCACCGTCATCGACAACGCGATCGGCTTCCTGTCGGCCGGTCAGGAGGTCAGCGCCGCATGAGCCGTGCCGGAGAACTCGTCGAACTGCACGCCCGATCGCTGGAGTTGGCCGCCGAAGTGGTGGACGGCCTGCGGCCCGACCAGCTGGAGCTGCCGAGTCCGTGCGCGGGCTGGACGCTGAGCCGGCTGATGGGGCACATCGTCGGCCAGCACCAGGGCTTCGCCGCGGCCGCCCGCGGCGCCGGGCCCGACCTCGCGCTCTGGGCCGACGCCCCGGTCGGCGACGACCCGGCGGGCGCCTTCCGCCGCACGGGCACCGAGCTCACCGCGGCGTTCCGCGAGGCCGCAGCGGCCGGGCGCGACGTCTGGCTGCCGGAGATCCAGCACGGCGGCCCCTTCCCGCTGGCGCACGCGGTCGGCTTCCACCTGCTCGACACCCTGGTGCACGGCTGGGACGTCGCGGCCGCGCTCGGCGTCCAGGCCCCGTTCACCGCGGTCGTGGACGGCGACGAGGCGCTGGCGGCGACCCTGCTGGCGGTCGCCGAGGCCGTCCCGGCCGCACCGGAGAACCGGGTGCCGGGCAAGGCGTTCGCGCCGCGCCTCGAAGCGGGTACGGAGGGCGGCCGGTTCGACCGCGCGCTGGCCCTGCTCGGGCGGGACCCGGTCTGGAAGGCCTAGGAACGCGGGTCCGGAGAGCCCGGTTCGGAGAGCTAGGCGTGCCGGCCGCCGCGCTGTTCGTCGGGGAAGCGCGGCCCGCCGATCAGGAAGAGCAGCGCGGCGGTCGGAAAGCCGGTCGAGGCGGCCACTAGCACGATGAACTCCCAGAACATCTCCTGCTCCTCGTCAGTCCCGGGCCGCCCGGACACCCGAAGGTGATCCCAAACCTGACAGGCCCTGATTGGCCGAATTGTCCGGTCGTTATTCGACGGTATGACCGGATTGCCCCGGCTGCCACCGGGCGGCGGCGACCGGCCCGCGCCACACCGGCGCAGGGGTCTGGGCGCGGGCCGGGGGCGGCGGCCACACTGTCGGGATGCAGCTACAGCTCGCAGGGGAAGCACGGCGGCCGGACCGCGAGAGCGAGGACTTCGCGGCGGCCTCGCCGGAGGCGCTGGTACTGCTGGACGGCGCGAGTTCGCCGACCGGCCTGGAGTCCGGGTGCCGGCACGGAACCGCCTGGTACGTCCGCCGGTTGGGCGTGCACCTGCTCGCCCGGCTCACCGACCGGGTGGACCGCTCGATCGCCGAGTGCCTGGCCGACGCCATCGTGGAGACGGCCGCGCTGCACGGCGGCCGCTGCGACCTGGGCCACCCCAACACCCCCGCGGCGATGGTGGTGGCGGCCCGCCGGCACGGCGAGTCGCTGGAGTACCTGGTGCTCGGCGACTCGCTGCTGGTGCTGGAGTACAAGGACGGCCCGCCGAAGGTGATCGGGGACAACCAGCGCTTCCCCGGCGGGGAGGAACTGCGCCGGCAGGTCTGGGCGACCGTCCCCGGCTCGGCCGAGCGGGCCGCGCTGCACCTGGAGTACGCGCTGGCCGTCCGGTCCGCCCGCAACCGGGGCAACGGCCCGTGGATCGCCGCGGCCAGCCCGAAGGCGGCCGGGCACGCCGAGACCGGCTTCGTCCGGCTGGAGCGGCTGCACGCGCTGGCCGCGCTCACCGACGGCGCCTCGCGCTTCACCGAGCGCTTCGGGCTGGGGAGTTGGGCGGACGCGCTGCGGCTGCTCGCCGAGTCCGGTCCGGGCGAACTGATCGCGCAGGTCCGCGAGGTCGAGCGGGCGGACGCCGCCTGCGAGCGCTGGCCGCGCGGCAAGGCGCACGACGACGCCTCGGCCGTCTACGCGCTCCTGTAGCGCGCGGAGGACGGCCGAGGTGTCGCCGGGGGTGGTGCCGTCAGTCGATCGGGTGGCCGAACCGGCCGGACTGGAAGTCCCGCATGGCCTGCTCCAGTTCGCGGTGGCTGTTCATCACGAACGGCCCGTACCAGGCGACCGGTTCGCGGATCGGCTGCCCGCCGAGCAGGATCACGTCCAGGTTGGGGTGGCGGGAGTCCTGCTTGGTGTCGGCGGTGATGGTGATGGTGTCGCCCTCGCCGAACACGGCCGCCTGCCCGGTGTGGATCGGGCGGCCCTCGGCGCCGACGGTGCCGTCGCCGTTGAGGACGTAGGCGAGCGCGTTGAAGTCCGGCCGCCACGGCAGGGTGACCTGCGCGCCCGGGGTGATGCTGGCGTGCAGCAGGGTTATCGGGGTGTGGGTGACGCCCGGGCCCCGGTGGCCGTCCAGCTCGCCCGCGATGAGCCGCAGGATCGCGCCGCCGTCCGGGGTGGAGAGCAGCTTGACGTGGCCGCCGTGGATGTCCTGGTAGCGCGGGGCGGCCATCTTGTCGGAGGCCGGGAGGTTGACCCACAGCTGGATGCCGTGGAACAGGCCGCCGGTGGCCACCAGCGACTCCGGCGGCGTCTCGATGTGCAGGATGCCCGAGCCGGCCGTCATCCACTGGGTGTCGCCGCCGCCGAGGTGGCCGCCGCCGCCGTGCGAGTCCTTGTGGATGAACTCGCCGTCGATCAGGTAGGTGACCGTCTCGAAGCCGCGGTGTGGGTGCCAGGGCGTGCCCTTGGGCTCGCCGGCGGCGTACTCCACCTCGCCCATCTGGTCCATCATGATGAACGGGTCGAGGTGCTTGGTGTTGATCTTGGCGAAGGCGCGGCGGACGGGGAAGCCCTCGCCTTCGAAGCCCTCGGGTGCGGTCGCGATGGTGAGGACCGGCCGGGCGCTGGTGGCGGCGGGGTCCGGGGTGGCGACGCGCGGCAGGGTCAGCGGGTTGTCGACGGTCACGGCGGGCATGTCGGCCTCCTTCGGGGGGTTCCTCTGGCCTACGTCCACGAGGTTAGTTCAATTCTCAACAACAAGCAAGTTGAAAGTTGAACCATATGGTGACGAAGGAGCGCGGGGCTCCTCCTCCAGGATGGGTCAGCCGTACATGCGGCGCATGGTGAAGTCGACCATCTGCTCGACCGCCTTGGCGTCGAACACCATCCGGTGCTCGCCCTCCATGTCCAGCGCGAAGCCGTAGCCGGTCGGCAGCAGGTCCAGGACCTCGGCGCCGGTGACGGTGAAGTGCTTGGAGTCCTTGCCGGCGTAGCGGCGCAGCTCCTTCAGCGAGCTGAACATCGGGATCACCGGCGTCGGCGTGTTGTGCAGCGCCAGGAAGCCGGGCCGCTCGCCGCGAGGGCAGTGCACCTTCGAGGTGATGAAGATGGCCTGGAAGTCCTCGACCGCCATCGAGCCCGTGGTGAACGCCCGGACGGCTTCCGCCAGCGACGGCGGGGAGGGCTCGGGGTAGAGGGACTGCTGGGACGCCTGCGACTGCGCGCCGTAGGCGTCGGGGCCGGGCATGCCGTTCATGCCCGGCTGCGGACCCGCCTGCTGCTGGTAGGGGTCGCCCGGGTATGCGTTCTGGTCATATCCGTACACACGGACAGGCTATCGGGAGCGCACCCGCCCGTGCGGGCGTCGATCCTGACAAGGACTGGTCGTCCCGCCTTGTGGGACGTGACCACGTTCATAGCGGATTCACCGCCAGGGGCTTGCCCAAGTTACCGCTGGGTAGCATCATGATGCGTACTGGTGGGTACGGGGCGCCCGAACGCGGCGGTCTCCCGGAAGCGACGAACCGGAGAAAACGGCCATGGGTCACTACAAGTCCAACCTGCGGGACGTGGAGTTCAACCTCTTCGAGGTGTTCGGTCGCGAGCAGGTCTACGGCTCCGGACCGTTCGCGGACATGGACGTCGAGACCGCGAAGAACATCCTGAGCGAGATCTCGCGCCTCGCCGAGAACGACCTCGCCGCGTCCTTCGTCGACAGCGACCGCAACCCGCCGGTCTTCGACCCCGAGACCAACACCGCGCCGGTCCCGGCCACCTTCAAGAAGAGCTACCAGACCTACATGGACGCCGAGTGGTGGCGTCTGGGCATCCCGGAGGCGATCGGCGGCCAGGTCACCCCGTCCTCCCTGATCTGGGCCTACGCCGAGCAGGTCCTGGGCTCCAACCCGGCCATCTGGATGTACTCCTCCGGCCCCGCCTTCGCCGGCGTCGTCCACGACGAGGGCACCGAGGAGCAGAAGAAGGTCGCCCAGCGGATGACCGACCGCCTCTGGGGCGCCACCATGGTCCTCACCGAGCCCGACGCGGGCTCGGACGTGGGCGCAGGCCGCACCAAGGCGATCAAGCAGGAGGACGGCTCCTGGCACATCGAGGGTGTGAAGCGCTTCATCACCTCGGGCGAGCACGACATGTCCGAGAACATCATCCACCTGGTGCTGGCCCGCCCGGAGGGCGGCAAGCCCGGCACCAAGGGCCTGGGCCTGTACATCGTCCCCAAGTTCGACTTCGACTGGGAGACCGGCGAGCTGGGCGAGCGCAACGGCGCCTACGCCACCAACGTCGAGCACAAGATGGGCCTCAAGGCCTCGAACACCTGCGAGATGACCTTCGGCGCCAAGCACCCGGCCAAGGGCTGGCTGCTCGGCGAGAAGGTCGACGGCATCCGCCAGATGTTCAAGATCATCGAGTTCGCCCGGATGATGGTCGGCACGAAGGCCATCGCCACCCTCTCCACCGGCTACCTGAACGCCCTGGAGTACGCCAAGGAGCGCGTGCAGGGCGCCGACATCTCGCAGTTCCTGGACAAGACCGCCCCGCGCGTCACCATCACCCACCACCCGGACGTGCGCCGCTCGCTGCTCACCCAGAAGGCCTACGCCGAGGGCATGCGCGCGCTGGTCCTGTTCACCGCGTCCGTCCAGGACGACATGGTGGCCGCCGGCCTGCGCGGCGAGCGCGACGAGGCCGCCGAGCGCCTCAACGACCTGCTGCTGCCGATCGTCAAGGGCTACGGCTCCGAGAAGTCCTACGAGCAGCTCGCCCAGTCCCTGCAGACCTTCGGTGGCTCCGGCTACCTGCAGGAGTACCCGATCGAGCAGTACATCCGGGACGCCAAGATCGACACCCTCTACGAGGGCACCACCGCGATCCAGGGCCAGGACTTCTTCTTCCGCAAGATCGTCAAGGACGGCGGCCAGGCGCTCACCGCGCTGTCCGAGCAGATCCAGAAGTTCCTCGGCGCGGCCGAGGGCGGCGACGCCCTGGCCGCCGAGCGCGAGCTGCTCGCCAAGGCCGTCGGCGACCTGGACGCCATCGTGGGCAAGCTGCTGGCCGACCTCACCTCGGTCGAGCAGGACGTCAAGAACATGTACAAGGTGGGCCTCAACACCACCCGCCTGCTGCTCGTCTCCGGCGACGTCGTCGTCGGCTGGCTGCTGCTGCGTCAGGCCGCTGTGGCCCTGGCCAAGCTGGAGGCCGGCGCCTCGGAGAAGGACGTCCCGTTCTACCAGGGCAAGGTCGCGGCGGCCCGCTTCTTCGCCAAGAACGTCCTGCCGACCGTCGCCCCGCAGCGGCTGATCGCCGAGGGCATCGACAACGAGATCATGGACCTGGCGGAGGAGGCCTTCTGAGGCCCTCGCCCCACCCGTCACCCGCCGCCGCGCCCCCAGGGGCGCCGCGAGGGGCGTGACACCTCTCCGACCGTCTGACACCACCCTCACGTCGAAGGGGCCCGCGCCCCCCCGGGCCATGGGGGTTTGCCGCCCTGCCCCGCCCAGCCACCATGACGGTTGCCGTCCCCCCCGCGCCCCCGTGGCCGCCCCGCCACCCGCCCCCCGTTAG
>NZ_JBHWIR010000014.1:24902-25853 GCF_042731835.1 Kitasatospora sp. NPDC059817
CTTTTGTTTTTTTTTTGGGTTTTTTTTTTTTTTATACCTCTAATCTGACACACACACACTCCCTTTGCTCGCCCCCCCCCACCCCCCCCCCCCTTCGGCGTTGCCGCCCGTCCGCCGCCCTGCACGCTGTCCGTTCGCGGTCCCGCGCGCCGCCCGTTCGCCGCCCCGCACCCGTCGCCGAGTTCGCCCGTTTCGCACCTGTTGCACGGGGCCGGCGGCACGGTGTCGGGCATGGCGATGACCGTCCGCGACCGGGGCGGATCTCTGGGTGTACGGAGTTCGGCACGGCGTCACTTCACGGTTGTGTCCTCGTTCTGCATCCGTTGGGAGGTTCCGAATTCCCTGTCCGTGTACGGGCATATGCTCAAGGTGCGAAGCCGACTCCCCATCCGGCTTCAGCCCTCCCTCGACTCAGGAGCAGTATGTCGACCGCCGCCGCCCGCCAGGCATTCTTCGACCGGACGCACAGCGACGATCTGATCGCGTTCCTCGGCACCTCGCCGTCCCCGTACCACGCGGTCGCGAGCGCCGCCGAGCGGCTGGAGAAGGCAGGCTTCCGGCAGGTCGCCGAGACCGACGTCTGGGACGGCGCCGCCGGCGGCCGTTACCTGATCCGGGGCGGCGCCCTGATCGCCTGGTACCTGCCGGAGAGCGCCCGCCCCGAGACCCCGTTCCGGGTGGTCGGTACCCACACCGACTCGCCGAACCTGCGGGTCAAGCCAGTGCCGGACACCGGCTCGGCCGGCTGGCGCCAGGTCGCCGTGGAGATCTACGGCGGCGTCCCGCTGAACACCTGGCTGGACCGTGACCTCGGGCTCTCCGGCCGCCTCGCGCTGAAGGACGGCAGCTCGCGGCGCGTGCCGCAGGGCGCTCCCCGGGGGGGGGGGGCGCCCCCGCCCGCACACCCGCGCCCCCCCGAGCACACACGCCGGAGAGACAGCCACCAACCCC
>NZ_JBHWIR010000014.1:25863-27014 GCF_042731835.1 Kitasatospora sp. NPDC059817
GCCGCCCCCCCGCCCCCCCCCGGCCGGCCCCGCCCCCGCGGCCCCCCCGCCCCCCCCGGCGTCCCGCCCGCCCCCGCGCGCCCCCCCCCGCGCCCCCCCCCGCTGCTGCGGGTGCCGCAGCTCGCGATCCACCTGGACCGCCAGGTCAACGACGGCATGAAGCTCGACAAGCAGCGCCACCTCACCCCGATCTGGGGCCTCGGCCCGGTCGACGAGGGCTCGCTGATCTCCTACGTCGCCGAGCGCGCCGGCGTGGACGCCGCCGACGTGGCGGGCTGGGACCTGATGACGCACGACGTCCAGCCGGCCGCCTACCTGGGCCGCGACCGCGAGCTGCTGGCCGGCCCGCGCCTGGACAACCTGCTGTCCGTCCACGCCGCCACCGCCGCGCTGGCCGCCGTCGCCTCCGCCGAGGGCGCCGCCGACCTGCCGTACATCCCGGTGCTGGCCGCCTTCGACCACGAGGAGACCGGCAGCGAGTCGGACACCGGCGCGCAGAGCCCGCTGCTCGGCAACGTCCTCGACCGCACCGTCCACGCGCGCGGCGGCACCCCGGAGGACCGCGCCCGGGCGCTCGCCGGGACGATCTGCCTCTCCTCCGACATGGGCCACGCCGTCCACCCGAACTACGCCGAGCGGCACGAGCCGGGCCACCACCCGCTGCCGAACGGCGGGCCGATCCTCAAGGTCAACGTCAACAACCGCTACGCGACCGACGGCGTCGGCCGGGCGGTGTTCGCGGCCGCCTGCGAGAAGGCCGGCGTGCCGTGGCAGTCCTTCGTGTCCAACAATGCGATGCCCTGCGGCACCACCATCGGCCCGATCACCGCGGCGCGCCTCGGCATCAAGACGGTGGACTGCGGCATCGCGGCGCTGTCCATGCACTCGGCGCGCGAACTGTGCGGCGCCGAGGACCCGTACCTGCTGGCCAGCGCGATCAAGGCGTTCCTGGAGGGCTGATCCCGGGCTGATCCCCCCTCAACGGCGAAGGGGGCCCGCGGGGGAAACACCCCCCGGCCCCAACCGCCCAGGACGGGCCCCACCCCGGCCGGTGGAGGAGAAACAAAACCCAACCCCCCCGACCCCAGCGCGAGTGGGGGGGGGGGGGGTGGGGTTGGGGGTGGCCGGGCTCGTATAACAAACACACACAC
>NZ_JBHWIR010000014.1:27024-37033 GCF_042731835.1 Kitasatospora sp. NPDC059817
GCCGCTCCCCGGCTCTTTGCGGTGTTGGGGGGGGGGTGGCCCGGGGGTCCCCCCCCCCCCCCGGGCGGGGGCCCCGGGGGCCGCCCCCCCCCCCCCCCCCCTTCCGCACTGGACGGGCCACTCCAGGGCTACTCCAGGCCGGCGAGCACCAGCGGCAGCCGGCGGGCGCCGTCGGCGACCAGCTTCACCGGCACGCCCCAGTCCTGCTGGTGCACGTGGCAGGCCGGGAACTCGATCTCCGGATCGTCGTCGCAGGACGCGGCCATCGCCGAGACGTGCAGCACGCCCTCGGTGACCTCTTCGGAGAGGACCAACTCGCGCGACAGGTCGCTGTCCGCGCCCGCGCCGGAGACCAGCAGCTCGGGCGGGGTCGCGCTGACCAGCAGCCGGGTCGACGGGCCGTACCGCTCGTCCAGCTTCTGGCCGCTCGGCGCCGAGAACACCACGTCCAGCCGGAACGCGCCCGGCGCGACCTCGGTGGCCGCCCGCCGGGTGCGGTGCGCGACCGACTCGACCCGCACAGCCTCCTCCGGCAGCCGCAGCCTGGTCAGCCGGTGCCGGGCCGACTCGACCACCACGATGTCCCCGTCCACCAGGACCGCGCCGGACGGCTCGCGCAGGTCGGTGGCCAGCGTGGTGACCTCGCCGCTCGCCGGGTCGAAACGGCGCAGCGCGTGGTTGTAGGTGTCGCTGATCGCCACCGAGCCGTCCGGCAGCACGGTGACGCCCAGCGGGTGCTGGAGCAGCGCCTGGGCGGCCGCGCCGTCCCGGTGGCCGAAGTCGAAGAGGCCGGTGCCGACGGCGGTGTGGACCGCCCCGGTTTCACGTGCCCCCTCCGATCGACTGATCCACCGGATCGACGAGGTCTCCGAGTCGGCCACCCACAGCCGCTCGCCGTCCGCCGAGACCGCCAGACCGGACGGCTGGGCGAACCAGGCCTCGCCGACGGGCCCGTCCACCAGGCCCTCGTTGGTGGTGCCGGCCGCGACGCCGACCGTGCCGGCGGCCGGGTCGTACGCCCACAGCTGGTGCACGCCGGCCATCGCGATCCACACCCGGCCGTCGAACCAGGCGACGTCCCACGGCGAGGAGAGGTCCACCTCGCGGGCCGGGCCCTCGGTCGCCGAACCCTGCCACCACTGGCGGCCGGTGCCCGCCAGCGTGGCCACGGAGCCGTCCGCCAGCCGCACCCCGCGCAGCGCGTGGTTGACGGTGTCGGCCACGATCACGTCGAAGTCCGAGCCCTCCGGCAGCAGCGCCAGCCCCTGCGGCTCGCTGAACCGGGGGCTGGTGCCGTCCACCAGACCGCGCTGCCCGTCGCCGATCCGGCGGACCACCGTCTCGCCGTCCTCGGCCAGCTCCACCAGCGAGTGGTGGCCGGAGTCGGCGACCAGGAAGTGCCCGCCGGGCAGCCGGACCGCCTTGCCCGGGAACTTGAGATCCCCCGCGGTCGGCTCCGGCGCCACGTACGGGCCGTCGCCGCGGCGCAGCGTGCCCTTCGCCGCGTGCTCGGCCTCCAACTCCTCCACCAGCCGCGCGATCGCGTGCGCGTGGCCCTCACCCGCGTGCTGGGCGACCACGTACCCCTCCGGGTCGATCACCACCAGCGTCGGCCAGGCCCGCACGGCGTACTGCTTCCACGTCGCCAGCGCCGGATCGTCCAGCACCGGGTGGTGCACCTCGTACCGGGCGACCGCGTCCACCACGGCCTGGTGGTCCGCCTCGTGCACGAACTTCGGCGAGTGCACCCCGACGATCACCACGGTGCCCCGGTGCTTCTCCTCCAACTCCCGCAGCTCGTCCAGGACGTGCAGACAGTTGACGCAGCAGAACGTCCAGAAGTCCAGGATGGTGATCTTGCCCCGGAAGTCGGCGAGCGTCAGCTCCTTGCCACCGGTGTTCAGCCAACCGCCTGCCCCGACCAGCTCGGGGGCGCGTACACGTGCACGAGATGCCATGCCTCAATCAAACCGCACTGCGCCTGCTTGCATTCCGGGGCCGGGTGTCATGCCGTGGAACGTGGCCTGCGCTGATGTTTGGCGGCCTTGTAGGCGGCAACGGATTTACGTGACGAGCGCCAGACTCCGTCGGAGCCCTGTACGGCGTTCAGACGGCCACGCTGTGCCGCTTGCCGGAGCGCTGCGAGGGACAGCTCTTCATCGACGAGCGCCGCGAGCGGGACCATCCTCGCGGGGCCGGCCACGTTGGGGACGATGAAACGGTTGAGATTGTCTTCCATCGCCCTGGCGATCAGCTCGCCGAGGGTGCCGCAGTCTCCGGTGTCCGCCCTGCGCAGCGCGGCCAGATAGGCGTCGCGCTGTCGCTTGAAGATGATGGTCGGCGGATACCCGAGATCGATGAGTCGGTTTTAGACGGTACTGCGGCTGGGCCTGCCTCGTCCGGCCAACGTCGCTCTCCCCAGAGTTGATACACATCGTGAGTGGCTAATTGAACTTATCAACTCTGGGGCTGCCAAGGGGCTGACCGGTACATGTTGGTCCTGGGGCGGTAAGGGCGGCGGTCGTGGTGGGGGCGCGGGCGGGGTGGCGGGCGTGTCGGTGGGGTGGGGGGTGGGGTTCGTGCTGTCGTTGTCCGCATGATCACCTCACCCCTGCTCCGGTCGGCCCTGACGGTCGCGACCGCTGTCCTGCTCGCCACCGGTGCCGGCACCGCCTCGGCGGCCGCCGCCCGGCCTGCTCCGCGTGACGTCACCGCGGAGCAGTGCCAGGACGCCGGGGGGTGGGTGGAGGGCTCCGGGTACTGCGTGGGGGCCGAGGGCGACGACGACTGGGGGCAGCCGATCGACGGGCAGGCCGTCAACCCGCATCCGGCGCCGGGCGAGGAGGACTGAGGGCGTCAGGGCAGGGCCATGGCCGGGTCAGGTCCGGGTCAGGGTCGGGGGAGCTCCGCCTGCCAGCGGGTCTCGCCGTCCTGCTGCTCGTCGGTGGGGGTGAGGCCGAGGGCCCGGGCGACGGCGGCGGAGGCGTGGTGGTCGGGGTGGATGTGGGCGGTGACGGTGCTGACGCCGGCGGCGGCGAGGTGGGAGAGCAGGGCGCGGGCGGCCTCGGTGGCCAGGCCGCGGCCCTGCCAGGGGGTGCCGACGACCCAGGCGAGATCGGCGGCCCCGGGGCTGACGGTGGTCTGGACGTAGCCGGTGAGGCGGCCGTCGGCGCGCAGCCGCAGCGCCCAGTTGCCCCAGGTCTCGGCGGGGTCGGGGGAGCCGGCGGCGAGCCGGGCGTAGCGCACGCGCAGGTCGTCGGCGGTGGCCGGGGAGCCGCCGGTGAAGGCGTGCAGGGCGGGGTCGGCGAGGGCGGCGGCCAGCTCCTCGGCGTGCTCGGGGCCGATCGGGAGGAGGTCGAGGCGCTCGCTGTGCAGCGGGGCGGTGGGGTCGGGACGCATGCCGCCATTGAACGCCCGTGTGTGGCGGTGCTTCCCGGCGGGTGGGGGGATCGGGTCGAATGGGGGTCACGTCGACACGGAGGAGGCCGCTGTGCGGTACCTGGTCAGGGAGAAGCTGTTCGCAGTCGGAGACGACTACTGGATCGAGGACGACCGGGGCCACAAGGCGTACCTGGTGGACGGCAAGGTGCTGCGGCTGCGGCACACCTTCGAGCTGAAGGACGCGCACGGGCGGGTGGTCGCGGTGGTGAAGGAGAAGGCGTTCACCGTCCGCGACGCGATGAAGATCGAGGACGCCGACGGCGAGGTGATCGTGACCGTCCGGGAGAAGCTGTTCACCCCGTTCCGTGACAAGTACCTGGTGGAGCTGGCCTCCGGCGGCGAGCTGAAGATCCACGGCGACCTGATCGACAAGGACTACCGGATCGAGAACCACCACGGCGACGACCTCGCCCGGATCTCCCGCAAGTGGTTCCGGATCCGGGACACCTACGGCGTGGAGATCGCCGACGGCGCCGACACCGGTCTGCTGCTCGCGATCGCCGCCTGCGTCGACCACCTGGTGCACGAGGAACACTGACCCGACTGACGCCAGGGGGCTCCGCTTCCCCGGTCCGCCGCTCGCCCCGGTGGGGTATCTTTTGCCAACCCTTGACCAGGCCGGTCGGGGATCGGCGAGCGGACCGGGGGCTGGGACCACGATGAACGACATCCTGCACGGGCTCGGCGCGGCGGCCGCCTACGGAGCCCTCGGGGTGGTGCTGCTGCTCCTCGGTGTCGGCCTGGTGGACCTGTTGACGCCCGGCAGGCTCGGCCACCAGATCTGGGTCGAGCGCAACCGCAACGCCGCCGTGCTGCTCAGCTCCGCGTTGCTCGGCATCGGTGGCATCGTCTTCACCGCGATCATGTACACCTACGCGGACTTCGCCAAGGGCCTGGTCTCGACCGCCTGCTACGGCCTGCTCGGGCTGGTGTTGATGGCCGTCGCCTTCTGGGCGGTGGACCTGCTGACGCCCGGCAGGCTCGGCGCGATCCTGGTCGAGCCGGAGCCGCACCCGGCGGTCTGGGTCTCGGCCAGCTGCAACATCGCGGTCGCGGCGGTGGTGTCGGCCGCGATCGCCTGACGGCCCGCCCGTGCGCCCGGGAGCGCCCGGCCGCACGTTCGGCTGATGGAGCGTCGGCCGGCGGGCGGCGGTGGCGTCGTCGGTGGCGTCGTCGGTGGCGAGGAGGATCCGACCGGGGTCGCCGACCTGCTGCGGCGGTGGGGCCCGGCCGGTAACGTACCGGCATGGCTGACCTTGAAGAACGCGCCAACGTCGTCGCGTCCGGCTCGCGGCAGGCCGGGGCAGGGGTGTCCGTCCGACGGCGCCGCGTCACCGACCTCGCCGACTGCGTCCGGGTGCTCGGCGACGTCCACACCACCGACGGCTACCCCGCCGACTGGCCCGACCGCCCCGCCGCCTGGCTCACCCCCGGGGGCCTGCTCGCCGCCTGGGTCGCCGAACTGGACGGCCGCCCGGTCGGCCACGTGGGCCTCTCCCGCAGTGCGCCCGGCGACGTCGCCCCTGGCCTGTGGAGCCGCCGCACCGGCGGCCGCCCGGAACTCACCGCCGTGATCGGCCGGCTCTACGTCGCCCCCACGGCGCGCGGCCACCGGATCGGCGCACGGCTGGCGGCGGCCGCCGTGGCGCACGCGCGGGCGCTCGGCCTCCACCCCGTCCTCGACGTCCTCGCCACCGCAGCCCCGGCGAACGCCTGCTACCGCCGCCTCGGCTGGACCTGGCTCGGCAGCGGCGAACAGCAGTGGGCCGCCGACCGCACGGTCGTGGTCCACTGCTTCGCCGCCCCGAGGGAGTAGCCGGCCTCCTGCGGGGCGGCCGGTGGTGGCGATCCGTCCGGAAGTGGCGACGGCGCCGCTGGAGCGGGGCCGTTCGTCACACGGGGATGACGTCGACGCCCTGCTCCAGGCCGACGAAGTCGCCCGCGTTCCGCGTGTAGAGCGGCAGGCCGTGGGCGGCCGCCGTCGCCGCGATCATCAGGTCCATGCGGCGGGGGCGGGGGTCCCGCTTGGCCTGGATCGTGAGGGCGACCAGGGTGCCGAACCGCCGAGCCGCCTCGCGGTCGAAGGGGAGAGTGGCGAACTCCGCCTCCACGTCCGCGAGTCGCTGGGCCCTGGCCATCATCTGCACCGGGTCCTTGGCCATGGCGACGCCCTGGGCGAGTTCGGCCAGCACGATGGACGACAGTGCGGCATCGGCTGGCAGGAGCTGTGGATCGATCTGCGGCAGATCGATCACGACGCAGGTGTCGAGCAGTCCGCGTTGGTGTCGCTCGGTCACTTCCGCTCCCACGGGTCGTCGCCGCCGATCCGATCCTCATCGCCGTAGAAGGCGTCGGCTTCCGCGCGCATCCGCGCCGCGTCGACCGTCGGCGCGTTCCGCCACTTTCGCTGGAGTTCCTCGACGGGGACGAATCGGCGGCGACCGCTGATCGGCCGGACTTCGGCGATCTCGGTGCCGTTGCGGGTGATGTGGTAGATCTCGCCGGCCTCGACATCGTCGAGCACGGCCTTGGACCGCGCTGCGAGTTCGCGCTGCGTGATGGTCTTCATGGGGTCAGTGTATCGCGCCGTAATGCACCGTGTCGCACTGGCGTGGGCGGCCGGTCCGGCTATCCCGCCGGGCGGTCCGTGGTGGGGCGGCGGCGGAGGGCGGGGGTGGTGACGGACGGGGGCTGCCAGACGCCGTCGGGGTGGTAGACGTTGGTGCCGGGCGGGACGATGGCGTCGATGCGGTCCAGCGTGGCGTCGTCGAGGACCAGGTCGGCGCCCTTGAGGGCCGCCTCCAGCTGGTCGTGGGTGCGCGGGCCGAGGATCACCGAGGTGACGGCGGGGTGCGCCAGCGGGAAGGCCACGGCCAGTTCGGGCAGGGTGCGGCCGAGGTCCCCGGCGAGGGCGGTGAAGGCCTCGACGGCCTCCAGCTTGGCCGCGGTGGTGGGCAGCGTCGGGTCGAAGCGGCCCGGGTGGAGGGTCGGGCGGCCGGTGGTCAGGTCGGCCGGGCGGCCCTTGCGGTAGCGGCCGGTGAGGAAGCCGGAGGCGAGCGGGCTCCAGGTCAGTGCGCCCATGCCGAGCCGCTGGACGACGGGCAGCACGTCGCGCTCCACGCCGCGGGCGAGCAGCGAGTACGGCGGCTGCTCGGTGCGGAAGCGCGGCAGGGCGCGGCGCTCGGCGACGTGGTGCGCGTCGACGATCTGTTCGGCGGGGAAGGTGGAGCAGCCGAAGGCGCGGATCTTGCCGGCCCGGACGAGGTCGCCGAGGACGGACAGGGTCTCCTCGACGTCGGTGGTGTGGTCCGGCCGGTGGATCTGGTAGAGGTCGATCCGGTCGGTGCGCAGTCGGCGCAGGCTGTCCTCGACGGCCCGGAGGATCCAGCGCCGGGAGTTGCCGCCGCGGCCGTGGCCCTCGCCCATCGGGAAGTGCCCCTTGGTGGCGAGCACGATCTCGTCGCGGTCGCCGCGGGCGGCCAGCGTCCTGCCGACGATCTCCTCGGACTCGCCGGCCGAGTACATGTCGGCGGTGTCCACGAAGTTGATGCCGTGGTCGAGCGCGGTGTTGATGATCCGGGCGCAGTCGTCGTGGTCGGGGTTGCCGATGGAGCCGAGCATCATCGTGCCGAGGCAGTAGGTGCTCACTTCGATGCCGGTGCCGCCGAGGACGCGGTAGCGCATGGTGCTGCTCCCCCTGGTGGTGGGTCGGTGGTGCGTCAGAGGCTAGGAGTTGGAGTGCACTCCATGGCAAGGGTCGGTCCGGATCCCCGTCCACTCGGGGAGTCCGGGCCCGTGGCGCGGAGCGGACGGGCGGTGGCCGGGGTGGGCGCGGGCGTTTGCGGAAACGGCAACAAAGCTTGCCGATATGGCTGGTCCGGTCGCAGTCTGGCGGTGGAGGTGAGCGCCATGGGCGACACGATGAGGACGACGGGGCCGACGGCCCCCCGGGACGAGTACGACGCGGTGGTGGTCGGCGCGGGCGCGGCCGGGCTGAGCGCCGCGCTGGTGCTGGGCCGGGCCCGGCGCCGGGTGGCGGTGGTGGACGCGGGCCAGCCGCGCAACGCCCCCGCCGCCCACATGCACGGCTACCTGAGCCGGGACGGCATGCCCCCGGCGGCGCTGCTGGAGGTCGGCCGGGCGGAGGTCGCCGGCTACGGGGTCGACCTGATCGACGCCCGGGTCGACCACGTCGAGGGCGTCGCGGACGCCGAAGGCGCGGGGACGGGCTTCGCCGTCCACCTGGCGGGCGGCCCCGTGCTGCACGCGCGCCGGGTGGTCGTCGCCACCGGCCTGCGCGACGGGCTCCCGGAGCTCCCGGGCCTGCTCGAACGCTGGGGCCGCGACGTGCTGCACTGCCCGTACTGCCACGGCTACGAGGTCCGCGACCGCCCGCTCGGCGTGCTCGGCACCGGCCCGGGCGCGGTCAACCAGGCGCTGCTGCTCCGGCAGTGGTCCGCGGACGTCGTCCTGATCACGCACACCCTCACGCCGACCGGGGCCGAGCGGGAGCGGCTCGCCGCCCGCGGCGTCCGGGTCGTCGAAGGCCGGATCACCCAGCTGGTGACGGACGCCGACCGGCTGCGCGGCGTGGAACTCGCCGACGGCCGGGTGGTGCCGCGCGAGGCCGTGTTCGTCTTCCCGCAGCCGGTGCCCCGGGACGCGCTGCTCTTCGGCCTGGAATGCGCCCGGGACGAGAACGGCTGGGTCACCACCGACCGGGCCGGCCGCACCAGCGTCCCCGGCGTCTGGGCGGTCGGCAACGTCGCCGACCCGCGGGCCCAGGTCGTCGTCGCCGCCGGGATGGGCGCGGCGGCGGCGTTCGACCTCGACCACGACCTCGTCGCGGAGGAGATCGGACGGGCGGTCGCCGAACACCGCGCGTCCGGCGCCGCCGTTCCCGCCTGAGCTGGGGGAAGCTCCCCCCAGCTCCCCCCCAGCTCCCCCCCAGCTCCCCCCAGCACCTTCGCCCAGCGTCACCCTTCCGACTGCAGCACCTTTCCGTCACCCACGATCGGAGAACCCACGATGTCCGAACACCAGCACCAGCACGGCCAGGGGCACCAGCACGGGCACCACCACGGCCACGTCCCCGCCGCCGACTTCGACTGGGACGTCCTCGCCGCCCACCTGGAGCGGGAGGCCGAACTGCGCGCCCCCGCCATCACCGGGGCCGCGCAGTGGCTGCGGTCCCTGCACGGCGAGGCCGACGGGGTGCGGCGGGTCCTCGACGTCGGCAGCGGGCCCGGGGTGATCGCCGGACTGCTCGCGGACGCCTTCCCCGAGGCCGAGACGGTCGCCGTCGACCAGTCGGCCGCCCTGCTGGAGCGCGCCCGGGCCCGTTCCGGCGGCCGTCTGAGCACCCAGCAGGCCGACCTGCCCGCCGAGTTCGGCAAGCTCGGCGAGGCCGACCTGATCTGGTCCGGCAACGCGATCCACCACCTCGGCGACCAGCAGGCCGCCCTGACCTCCCTCGCCGCGACGCTCCGGCCCGGCGGCCTGCTGGCCGTCGCCGAACGCGGCCTGCCGCTGCGCTACCTGCCGCGCGACTTCGGTCTCGGCCGGGCCGGCTTCCAGGCCCGGCTCGACGCCGTGCACGAGGACGGCTTCAGCACCATGCGTGCCGAACTGCCCGGCGCCACCGAAGAGGTGGAGGACTGGCCGGCCATGCTCACCCGCGCCGGTCTGACCCCCAGCGGCACCCGTACCTTCCTGATCGACCACCCGGCCCCGCTCGCCCGCCCCGCCCGCGAGCACCTCCACACCCAACTCGCCCGTCTGCGTGACCAGCTCGCCGACAACCTCGCCCCCGAGGACCGCAGCACCCTCGACGCCCTCCTCGCCGAGGACACCCCCACCGGCATCCTGAACCGCCCGGACGCCTTCTTCCTCTCGGCCATGACCGTCCACACCGCCCGCAAGGCCGCCTGACGACTGCGGAGCCCGAGCCGGCCGCCTCCGGGGCGGGGGCTCCCCCGCCCCGGCTGCGGCAGAGGCCTACAGGGTGTGACCGAGAGCGGTGATGAGGGCGGCGATGCGGGCCTCGTCGCGGCGGTAGTGGGTCCACTTGCCGATGCGGGTGGCGCGGACGAGGCCGGCGCGCTGGAGTTCGGCGAGGTAGGCGGAGACGGTGGACTGGGCGAGGCCGGCCTTGGCCTGGATGTGGCTGACGCAGACGCCGACCTCGCGCGGGTCGGCGACCGCTTCCTCCAGGGGGAAGTGGCGTTCGGGTTCGCGCAACCATGCCAGCAGTTGCAGGCGCGTCGGGTTGGCGATCGCCCGCAGGGCGGTGACCAGGTCAACATCCATGGCTGGAAGCGTACCGGCGTGTTACGGCAGGGCCTCGGCGAGCCGACGCCGGTCAGTGGGGCAGTGCGGTGCCGCCCGGCGGGGTGCCGATGACTTGGACGAACCGTCGGTGACGTGGCGTCAGATTCCCCCCGGTGTCGGGAAGTTGGCGGACGGCCCGGGCCCCGGGCCGTGCCCCGGGGCGCAGCCCTCCAGGCCGCCGAAGCGGGGGGGCCAGCCGGGCCGGTCCTCGTCGGTGATCGTGGCGCACAGCACCGGC
>NZ_JBHWIR010000014.1:37043-47040 GCF_042731835.1 Kitasatospora sp. NPDC059817
CGGGGGGGGGGGGGTAGTTGTTCCGCGCCTCGGGGGGGTGGCGTCGCTAACCCGCCCGGGGCGGGGGGTTGGGGGGGGGGGGGCCGCCCGGCGCCCCCCCCCCCCCCCGGGGCTCAGCCCTCCTGGCCGCCGAAGCGGGTGGTCCAGGCGGCCAGGTCCTCGTCGGTGATCTTGGCGAACAGCACCGGCGGCACGGTGAACGCCGTCCCGGCCGGCACCAGGTCCAGTGCCCGCGCCTGCTCCGGGCCGACCCAGGACAGGCCGGCCGCCGGAGCGTCCCCGGGCAGGGCGAAGGCGCCGCGCATCGCCGCCGCCGCGGTCGGGATGAACGGCTCGGAGACCACCGCGTACAGCTGGATCAGGTTCATCGCGGTGCGCAGGGTCAGCGCCGCCGCGTCCGGGTCGGTCTTCACCTGGAGCCAGGGCGCCTTCTCGTCCAGGTACGCGTTGCCCGCGCTCCACAGCGCGCGCAGCCCCTGCGCGGCCTTGCGGAAGTTGAGTGCGTCCAACTGGGCCTCGTACTCGGCCAGCAGGGTGGCGATCTGCTCGCCGAGGCGCTGTTCGGCCTCGCCGGGCGCGTGGCCGGCCGGGACGGCGTCGCCGAAGCGCTTGCGGCTGAAGGTGAGCACCCGGTTGACGAAGTTGCCGAGGGTGTCGGCGAGGTCCTTGTTGACGACGGAGGCGAAGAGGTCCCAGGTGAAGCTGGAGTCGTCCGACTCGGGGGCGTGCGCCATCAGGAAGTAGCGCCAGTAGTCGGCCGGCAGCAGTTCCAGGGCGACGTCGGTGAAGATGCCGCGCTTCTGGCTGGTGGAGAACTTCCCGCCGTAGTACGTCAGCCAGTTGAAGGCCTTGACGTAGTCGACCTTCTTCCACGGCCGGCGCGAGCCGAGGATCGTGGCCGGGAACATCACGGTGTGGAACGGGACGTTGTCCTTGGCCATGAACTCGGTGTACCGGACGCTGTGGTCGGCCTCGTACCACCAGGACTTCCAGTCCCGGGCCTGCCCGGCCGGGGCCGCGTCCGCCCACTCCTTGGTGGCGCCGATGTACTCGATCGGGGCGTCGAACCAGACGTAGAACACCTTGCCCTCGGCCGCCAGCTCCGGCCAGACGTCGGCCGGCACCGGGACGCCCCACTCCAGGTCGCGGGTGATCGCGCGGTCCTGGAGGCCTTCGGTGAGCCACTTGCGGGCGATCGAGGAGGCCAGCACCGGCCAGTCGTCGCCGTGGGCGGCGATCCACTGTTCGACCTCGTCGGTCAGCTCCGACTGGAGCAGGAACAGGTGCCTGGTCTCCCGGACCTCCAGGTCGGAGCTGCCGCTGATCGCCGAACGCGGCTCCAGCAGGTCGGTCGGGTCCAGCACCCGGGTGCAGTTCTCGCACTGGTCGCCGCGTGCCTTGTCGTAGCCGCAGTGCGGGCAGGTGCCGACGATGTAGCGGTCCGGCAGGAAGCGGCCGTCGGCGTTGGAGTACACCTGCCGGATCGCGCGCTCCTCGATGAAGCCGTTGCGCTGGAGTTCGCGGGCGATCTCCTGGGTGATCTCGCGGTTCTGCGGGGAGGAGCTGCGGCCGAAGTGGTCGAAGGACAGCCCGAAGCCGTCGTACACCGCCTTCTGCGCCTCGTGCGCCTGGGCGCAGAACTCGGCGACGGGCAGTCCGGCCTCCTGCGCGGCCAGTTCGGCGGGCGTGCCGTGCTCGTCGGTCGCGCAGATGTAGAGCACCTCGTGGCCGCGCTGGCGCAGGTAGCGGGAGTAGACGTCCGCCGGGAGCATCGACCCGACCATGTTGCCCAGGTGCTTGATCCCGTTGATGTACGGAAGGGCGCTGGTGATCAGGTGCCGAGCCATCCTCGGATGCTCCGATTTCTCCCGCACGCGCACCCCACCCGGAGTGCTGTGCCAGGCGCAGGGGTCCACTGTGGGCTGCCAAGCCTACCGCCGCAGGGCCGGGAGGGCGGTGCGGTTCAGGGGTGGGTGCGGTTCAAGGGCGGTGCTGCTCAGGGGTGGGTGCGGCTCGGGTGCGGTGCCGCTCGGGGTCGGGTGCGGCTCAGGGCCCGACGGAGTCGCTGTACCGGTCGAACTCCCCGGCCTTCACCCCGCGGACGAACGCGGCCCACTTGCGCGGCGTGGTCCGGACGACGATCTCGGGGCGGTCCGACTCGCGGATCTCCACCAGACCGTCGGCGGCTCTGATCTCGACGCACTCGTTGCTCTCGCCGCTGGACGAGGACTTCCGCCACTCAGTCATGAGAAGTCTTTCAGTAAGGCCCGGATGAAGTCCCGGGACTCGGCCGGCCCGAGGGCGACCGCGGCGGTCTCCTCCTTGATCTGTCGGTAGGTCTGCAGTTCGGTGTCGAGGTGCACGAACTTCGGCCCGTTCGAGAGGTCGATCTGCACGGTGTCGAGCTCGGGAACGGGCCCGCGGGCGAGGTAGAGGCTCTCTCCGGACCCGGGAAAGGTGTCCACGCTGAACGGGATGGTCCGGATCTCCACCCCGGGCCGCTCGGAATCCTCCAGCACGCCGAGCAGCTGGTCGCGCAGCACCACCGCCCCGCCGAACTGCATGCGCAGCGCGGATTCGTGGATGTACGCGGCGTACGGCTTCGGGCGTTCGGTGAACAGCCGCTGGCGCTGGATCCGGAATGCCGTGCGGGCGTCGGCGTCCGGCTGGGGCATGGGCGGCCGGACCCGGGCGAACACCGCGGAGGCGTACGCCGAGGTCTGCAGCAGTCCGGGGATGAAGGTGGTGTGCAGGATGGCCAGTGACTCGGCGTGGTGTTCCATTTCCGCGATGTCGATGAGTCCGCCGGGCAGCCTGCCGCGGTAGCCGTCCCACCAGTACTTGCGCCGGTCCTGTGTCATCGCGAGCAGCGCGTCGAGGTAGGGGCCGTCGGAGCAGTGGCAGGTGCGGGCCCAGAGCCGGAGCCGTTCGGCGCTGATGCCGGACTTCCCGTTCTCCATCTGCGAGATCTTGGGCAGGTCGGTGCCCAGGGTGGCGGCCAGGCTCTTGGGCGTCACGCCCACGCGTTCGCGCATCTTGCGCAGCTCGATGCCAAGGCGCTGCTGACGCACGGTCGGCGACAAGCGGGGTGGCATGACTCTCTTCTCCGGATCGCGGCTCGGGTCGATGCTTCCGGTGAAGTGTGCCGTGCTTACCCGGCCCTAGCTACTGAAATGGGGGATACCCCACGATGGAGTGAACGTTCTCCCGCTCGGTAGCAAGTCTTGCACCTCGACCCTATGGTCGATCCCGCGTCAGTCACTGACTTGTTGTGGCCTAAACAGCCGCCAATCAGCCGTAAATACACACCAGATGCATGGTCGGCACGCTCGACATCACCGACCGGAGACTGTCATGCCGCTTCCGCTGCTTCTCGTCCCCGCCCACCGCATTCCCGCTACCCGGTGAACGGCCTGCTCGTCGCCGGTTTGTCCGCCCTCCTGCTCGCCGTCCTATTCGTCGGCTGGCTGGTCTGGCTGGTCAACGCCCAACCCCGCGAACCGCGTTCCGCAAAACGTGAGTTCGTCGTCCGCCATTCCTCCGCCGCCGTCGAGAAGAAATAGCGCGCGGCAGCGGTGGCCCCCCGCCGGGAGGGGGGCCACCGGAGGGTGCGGTCAGCCGTCGCCGAAGTGGTCGAATTCTCCGCGCTTCACGCCCTCGATCCAGAGCGCGAACTTCTGCGGGGTGGTGACGATGATCGCGTCGGGGCTCTCGGATTCGCGGACCTCGATCAGCCCCCGTTCGTTGACGGACACCTCCACGGAGTCACTGCCGTCCCGGGTGCTGCTGGTGGACTTCTGCCACTGCTGGGTCATCGGTTGCCTTCTCCCATTCCGGTTCCTGCCTGGCACCCTGGACAACTCCCGGGGGGCCGTTCAGGAACGGGGGCGCACGGAGGGTTCGGCACCGCGCGAAAGGCGCTCGACGAGGCGGATCCGGGCGACGGGCCACTCGTCGGCGAGCATCGAGAAGTAGGCGGTGTCGCGCCACACGCCGGTGTCGCGCCGCTTCTCGCGGCGGTGGACGCCCTCGTACTGGGCGCCGAGGCGCAGGATCGCGTTGCGGGAGCGCTCGTTGAGCGCGTCCGTCTTCCAGTAGACCCGGCCCATGCCCAGGTCGCCGAAGGCGTGGGAGAGCAGCAGCAGCTTGGCCTCGGTGTTGACGGGCGTGCGCCAGACCGAGCGGGCGTACCAGGTGCCGCCGATCTCGACGACCTCGTCGTCGGCCCTGAAGTCGTAGTAGCCGGTGACGCCGACGGCCCGGCCGCTGGGGAGGTCGATCACGGCGAACTTCACCGCCGATCCGGCCGCCACCTCGGCGAGCCGGGCGTCGATGATCGCGCCCAGTTCCTCCTCGGTGGCCGGCGGGAGGGAGGGGATCCAGCGCCAGACCTCCGGGTCGGGGCCGACGCCGGCCCACAGGTCGGTCAGGTGGTGGCGGCCGAGGGGCTCCAGGCGGATGTGGCGGCCGGTGAGGGTGACGGGTGTGGGCGGCTGTGCGGTCATGCCGGAAAGGTAGCGCCACGCTGCACTAGATGCAATGGACTTCTGCGCTAGTGCAAAATTGACGGAGCGGGCAAAGCGAAGGGCCCTGCGGGACGTGTCCCGCAGGGCCCTCGACCGGATCAGGCTCAGATGAACGAGTTGATCTGGATCGTCTCGTCGCGGCCCGGGCCGACGCCGATGGCGGAGATCGGCGCGCCGGACATCTCCTCCAGCGCCTTCACGTACGCCTGCGCGTTCTTCGGCAGCTCGGCGAAGGTCTTGGCCTTGCTGATGTCCTCGGTCCAGCCCGGCAGCGTCTCGTAGATCGGCTTGGCGTGGTGGAAGTCGGACTGGTTGTACGGGAGTTCCTCGACCCGCTTGCCGTCGATCTCGTACGCGACGCAGACCGGGATCTGCTCCCAGCCGGTGAGCACGTCGAGCTTGGTGAGGAAGAAGTCGGTGAGGCCGTTGACCCGGGTCGCGTAGCGCGCGATGACCGCGTCGAACCAGCCGCAGCGACGGTCGCGGCCGGTGGTGACACCGCGCTCGCCGCCGATGCGGCGCAGCGCCTCGCCGTCCTCGTCCAGCAGCTCGGTCGGGAACGGGCCCGAGCCGACGCGGGTGGTGTACGCCTTCAGGATGCCGATGACCCGGTCGATCTTGGTCGGGCCGATGCCGGCGCCGGTGCAGGCGCCGCCCGAGGTCGGGTTCGACGAGGTCACGAAGGGGTACGTGCCGTGGTCGACGTCGAGCAGGGTGCCCTGGCCGCCCTCCAGCAGGACGACCTTGTTCGCCTTGAGCGCCTGGTCCAGGACGAGGGTGGTGTCGGCGAGGAAGGGCTTGATCTTGTCCGCGTAGCCGAGGTACTCCTCGACGACCAGCTCGGCCGGGATGGCGCGGCGGTTGTACAGCTTGACCAGGATCTGGTTCTTGTCGTGCAGCGCCGCCTCGATCTTCTGGCGCAGGATCGACTCGTCGAACAGGTCCTGGACCCGGATGCCGACGCGGTTGATCTTGTCCGCGTAGGTCGGGCCGATGCCGCGGCCGGTGGTGCCGATCCGGCGCTTGCCGAGGAAGCGCTCGGTGACCTTGTCCAGGGTGCGGTGGTACGGCGTGATCAGGTGGGCGTTGCCCGAGACCAGCAGCTTCGAGGTGTCGATGCCACGGTCGTTGAGGCCGCTCAGCTCGGAGAGCAGCACGCCCGGGTCGATGACGACGCCGTTGCCGATGACCGGCGTCACGTTAGGGCTGAGGATGCCGGAGGGGAGCAGGTGCAGGGCGTACTTCTGGTCGCCGATGACCACCGTGTGACCGGCGTTGTTGCCGCCCTGGTAGCGGACGACGTAGTCGACGGAGCCGCCGAGGAGGTCGGTGGCCTTCCCCTTGCCCTCGTCCCCCCACTGAGCGCCAACGAGCACGAGTGCCGGCACAGGCGTACACCCCTTCCGGTTGGGGCATCCTGCGTAGGCCGCAGTCTGCCCCGAGATAGACGAAGCCCCTGGCGCAGTAGCGCAAGGGGCTCTTGCACCGAGAGATTACCTGAGGAAGGACCGGTCGTGTCGTCCCTGTCCACGCCCGCAACCGGCGGCCCCGAGCCGCTCCTGCTGCTCCTCGACCCGGCGGCCCGGCACACCGACGGCGAGTCGGTGCGGATCGCGAAGGACGTGCTCTGCGGAGGCGCGGACGTCAAGGTGGTCTATCCGGAGAGCCCGTCCGAACTCGACCGGGTGCTTTCGCACCGGGGTCGGAGGCGACCGGTCGTGATCGGTTCCGACCTGGCGTTGCAGCGGGTGCTCCAAGCCCTGTACCGCCAGCGTGAGCTGGGCGCGGATCCGGTGGGCATGGTTCCGGTCGGCCGGTCGGAGGAGCTGGCCGCGGCCCGCGCGCTCGGGGTGCCGGGCGAGCCGGTCCGGGCCGCGCGGGCGGTGCTGTCGGGTGCGGCGCGCAAGCTCGACCTGCTGGTGGACGACGGCGGCGGGGTGGCGCTGGGAGGGGTGCGGATCACCGGTGCCGGGACGCGGCGACCGGCCGGCCGTACGGGTGGTTGGCGTTCGCTATGGGCGAAACTGGCTGCGGCCGAGCAGGCGAACGCACTCACGGCGGACGGCCGGTCCTGCGCCGAGCACAATCCCCGGGTCCGGGTCGAGGCCGACGGCCGGCTGCTCGCCGACGTGCACCGGCCGGTGCGGCTGGTCCAGCTGACCCTGCCGGGCGTCGAGGCGGACGGCGCGGGCGTGCTGGAGGTGGTGATCCGCGCGCCCGGCGCCCTGGTGCGCGCCCGGGCGGAGAGCGTCTCGGTGGTCGGGCGCGGCTTCGGCTACGAGGCGGACGGCCACCCCGTCGGTCCGGTCCGCGCCCGCACCTGGACGGTCCACCCGGGCGCCTGGGGCCTGTTGCTGCCCGCCGCGTGACGCCGGGGTGAACCCCGGGTGAGCAGGCTCACTTTCGCGGCCGCCCCGACTCCCGGCTCTCCGCACACGGAACGCCCCAACAGGCGCGAACCACAAGGCCAACCGCCTCCGGCCGGAATTCCCCCCACCCGAAATCCCCACCTGGTAAGGGGTTTTGTCTACGCGCGTTACCGGCCGATCGCCAGACAATCCCGGCCGCCCGGGTTCCGGAAGCCGGTGCCCGCTGCCCTAGACTCGAAGACGTGCCACGTGGTGACGGAAGACTCAACCACGATCTTCTTCCCGGTGAGAAAGGCCCCCAGGACGCTTGCGGCGTCTTCGGTGTCTGGGCTCCCGGCGAGGAGGTCGCCAAGCTCACGTTCTTCGGCCTTTACGCCCTGCAGCACCGCGGTCAGGAATCCGCGGGCATCGCAGTGAGCAACGGCTCCCAGATTCTCGTCTTCAAGGACATGGGGCTTGTCTCCCAGGTCTTCGACGAGGCCTCCCTGGGGTCGTTGCACGGGCATATCGCCGTCGGACACGCCCGCTACTCGACCACCGGGTCCTCGGTCTGGGAGAACGCCCAGCCGACCTTCCGCGCGACCGTGCACGGTTCGCTGGCCCTCGGGCACAACGGAAACCTGGTGAACACCGCCGAACTGGCGGAGATGGTCGCCGAACTGCCCGGTGAGGAGCACGTCTCCCGCTCCGGGCGGAGCGCCGCGACCAACGACACCGACCTGGTGACCGCGCTGCTCGCCGGCCACCCGGACCTCTCCATCGAGGAGACGGCCAAGGTCGTGCTGCCCAAGGTCAAGGGCGCGTTCTCGCTCGTCTTCATGGACGAGCACACCCTCTACGCCGCCCGCGACCCGCAGGGCATCCGCCCGCTGGTGCTCGGCCGGCTGGAGCGCGGCTGGGTGGTCGCCTCCGAGACGGCGGCGCTGGACATCTGCGGCGCCTCGTTCATCCGCGAGGTCGAGCCCGGCGAGCTGATCGCCGTCGACGAGAACGGCATGCGCAGCTCCCGCTTCGCCGAGGCGAAGCCCAAGGGCTGCGTGTTCGAGTACGTCTACCTGGCCCGCCCCGACACCAGCATCGCCGGGCGCAACGTGCACCTCTCCCGCGTGGAGATGGGCCGCCGCCTGGCGAAGGAGGCGCCCGCCGAGGCCGACCTGGTGATAGCGACGCCGGAGTCCGGCACCCCCGCCGCGATCGGCTACGCCGAGGCCAGCGGCATCCCGTACGGCTCCGGCCTGGTGAAGAACGCCTACGTGGGCCGCACCTTCATCCAGCCCAGCCAGACCATCCGTCAGCTCGGCATCCGGCTCAAGCTCAACCCGCTGCGCGAGGTCATCGCGGGCAAGCGCCTGGTGGTCGTCGACGACTCGATCGTCCGCGGCAACACCCAGCGCGCGCTGGTGCGGATGCTGCGCGAGGCCGGTGCCGCCGAGGTGCACATCCGGATCTCCTCGCCGCCGGTGAAGTGGCCTTGCTTCTTCGGCATCGACTTCGCCACCCGCGCGGAGCTGATCGCCAACGGGATGACCGTCGAGGAGATCGGCCGCACCCTCGGCGCGGACTCGCTCTCCTACATCTCGATCGACGGCATGATCGAGGCCACCAAGCAGCCCAAGGACAGGCTCTGCCGGGCCTGCTTCGACGGCGAGTACCCGATGGAGCTGCCGGACCCGGCACTGCTCGGCAAGCTCCTGCTGGAGGCCGAGATCAAGGGCAGCCAGCAGCCGCCGGCCGTGCGCGGCAAGCCGACCAGCGGCAGCGACCTGGACGGCGTCCAGTCGCTGCTCGGCGGGGCGGGCGCGGCCGACGCGCTGCGCCGCCCGTAACGAATCCACGGTGGGGTCCCGCGAAACGGGGCCCCACCGCTGTTCCAGCCCCCACCAGACCCGAGAGGGCCGCACCGTAGTGACCAGCAACCAGAACGGCGCCACCTACGCCGCAGCCGGCGTCGACATCGAGGCGGGCGACCGCGCCGTCGAGCTCATGAAGCAGTGGGTGAAGAAGGCGAACCGCCCCGAGGTGGTCGGCGGTCTCGGCGGCTTCGCCGGCCTCTTCGACGCGTCCGCCTTCAAGCGCTACGAGCGGCCGCTGCTGGCTTCGGCCACCGACGGCGTGGGGACCAAGGTGGCCATCGCGGCCGCCATGGACAAGCACGACACCATCGGCCACGACCTGGTCGGCATGGTCGTCGACGACCTGGTGGTGTGCGGCGCCGAGCCGCTGTTCATGACCGACTACATCTGCGTCGGCAAGGTCGTGCCGGAGCGGGTCGCCGCGATCGTCAAGGGCATCGCCGAAGGCTGCGCGCTGGCCGGCTGCGCCCTGGTCGGCGGCGAGACCGCCGAGCACCCGGGCCTGCTCGGCCCGGACGAGTACGACGTCGCGGGCGCCGGCACCGGCGTGGTCGAGGCGGACGCGCTGCTCGGCGCCGACCGCGTGCGGGCCGGCGACGTGGTGATCGCGATGGCGGCCTCGGGCCTGCACTCCAACGGCTACTCGCTGGTGCGCCACGTGCTGCTGAACGAGGCCGGCTGGAAGCTGGACCGCAAGGTCGAGGAGTTCGGCCGCACGCTCGGCGAGGAGCTGCTGGAGCCGACCCGGATCTACTCGCTGGACTGCCTGGCGCTCACCCGCGCCACCGAGATCCACGCCTTCTCGCACGTCACCGGCGGCGGCCTGGCGGCCAACCTGGCCCGGGTCGTCCCGGACGGCCTGCACGCCCGCCTGGACCGCGGCACCTGGACCCCGCTGCCGGTCTTCCAGACCGTCGCCCAGGTCGGCAAGGTGGCCACCCTGGAGATCGAGAAGACGCTCAACATGGGCGTCGGCATGGTCGCGGTCGTCCCGCCGTCCTCGGTGGACGCCGTGCTGGCGATCCTGGAGGACCGCGGCGTCGAGGCCTGGCTGCTCGGCGACATCGTCGAGCGCACCGGCGAGCACGAGGCCGGTGCGGCGCTCTACAACGCCTACGAGGGCTTCACCGCGGGCTGAGCCCGGCGGGACGACGGAAGAGTGACAGGCCCGACCCACGCCGGGCAGAAACCGCCACCAAACACCCCCGGGGGGGCGGCCCACCGCGCCCCCGCCCGCACAAGCACAAAA